>NZ_JBSGTX010000015.1:13013-126999 GCF_053607625.1 Streptomyces sp. NPDC055103 | reverse complement strand
GAGCATGTGAGCACGTGAGCACGTTAGCTTTTGACTGGGCCGCCACCCGGATCCCGGGTGGCGGCCCTTTCACATGACCTCGCGGCCGTCAGGCCGTGTCGAAGTCGGCCATCTCCTGCTCGATGCGCTGCTGGATCACCGGCGTCAGCTGGTGCAGCACGTCCGTGTCGGGGAACTCCGGAACGCCGTAGTGCGCAGCCACCAGCTGCTCCAGCTCACCCTCGCCGGGGAACCGCTTGTGCTCGTGGGCGTACGACCACGTGATCTTGTAGACCGTCTCCTCGAAGTCGTCGACCCGGGGCTCGGGCTCCTCGACGTACTCCGGGTACGGCTCGAACGCCTCCGGGCCCTGCTCGTGGCGCGGGTCCGGGAGCGGGATGTCCTCGGGGCCGAGCGGCACGGCCACCGGCGTCGGGGCCAGACCGTCGACGTACCGCGGGTCGTACGCCGTCTCGTGAGCCTCGGACGGGAGCTGCGGAGACTGGAACCACGGACTGTCGTGGTTCGGGGCCTCCGCCTCGCCGTGCAGACCCGCCTGAGGCTGCTGCTGCGCCTGCTGCTGAGCGAGCTGGGCCTGCGGCTGCTGGGGAACCTGCGGCAGCTGCTGGGGCTGGACCCCGGGGGCCACCTGGACCGCCGGACCCGCCTGGATCGGGAGCGCCGCGTGCACCGACTGCTGCTGCAGCGCCTGCTGGGGCTGCTGAGGCTCCGGTGGAAGGAGAGCCGGCTCGATGCCCGCCGCCGCCAGGCCCGCCGCCGCCGTCTCCGCCAGCGGCACCCCGTACCGGGCCAGACGCAGCGGCATCAACGCCTCCACCGGAGCCTTGCGACGCCAGCCGCGACCGAAACGGGCCTGCAGCCGCGCCTGATAGATCAACCGCTCCTGCTCCAGCTTGATGACCTGCTCGTACGAGCGGAGCTCCCAGAGCTTCATCCGGCGCCACAACCGGAACGTCGGCACCGGGGACAGCAGCCAGCGCGTGAGCCGGACGCCCTCCATGTGCTTGTCGGCCGTGATGTCCGCGATACGGCCCACCGCGTGACGCGCGGCCTCCACGGACACCACGAACAGGATCGGGATCACCGCGTGCATACCGACACCCAGCGGGTCCGGCCAGGCGGCGGCGCCGTTGAAGGCGATCGTCGCCGCCGTCAGCACCCAGGCGGTCTGGCGCAGCAACGGGAACGGGATCCGCAGCCAGGTCAGCAGCAGATCGAGAGCGAGCAGAACACAGATGCCCGCGTCGATCCCGATGGGGAAGAAGTACGAGAAGGTGCCGAAGCCCTTGTCCACCGCGAGCTCGCGGACCGCGGCGTACGAACCCGCGAAACCGATCCCCGCGATGATCAGCGCACCGGCGATGACGAGGCCGATGAGTATTCGGTGTGTGCGTGTCAGCTGCATCGCGGCCACCCGCGATCCCCTCCCCGTCAAACGACATCTCGCGCGCACAGAGTGGCACATGCACACGGAGCCCGGCCCTCGGGGGAGGGACGGGCTCCGCACAGAAGTGCCACTCCGCGCTGGTTTGTGACTACTTGTTGGCTACCCGCCGGCTACTTGTTGGCTGCCGCGACGGCGGTCACGGCCTCCTTGGCCGCCTTCACCGCGCCGTCCATGATCTTCTTGTCCGTCGGGGTGTCGGCACCCGCGTAACCGGCGCCGTTGTACGAGAGCAGGACCAGCACATTGCCCGTACGCGCGACGACGGAGGCGTAGACGAAGTCCTCGTCCGTCTTCCGCAGCTTGTACGCGACGGCCTGCGCCTCGTCGCCGATGCCCGAGGCCGTCGTGGTGCGAAGCGACTTCGCACCGGGGGTCTCCTGGATCTTCGCGAGCTCCTTCGTCAGGTTCTCCCGCGCGCGCTCCTCGCCACTGCCCAGCGAGACGTCCGACTCGTACCGGTAGAACGACACGTCGAGCCAGCGGTACTGCGAACCGTCCACGCCGTTGTCGTCGAGACCGTTCCACGAGCAGCCGCCACGGCTGGCCAGGTCACTGGACGCGGCGGGCGTGCCCTTCTTGCTCTTCGCCTTGGGCACCAGCGCGTCGGTCGTCTTCGCGGAGATCGCCTTGCAGACCTCCGGCAACTTCGCGAACTTCGCCGGCGCGACCGTCGGCGTCGGCGAGGGAGTCGGGGCGGCGGACGCCGACACGGAGGTCTTGTCCTGGCCCCCCTTCGTGCCGGAGTCGCCACTGCCACCCGAGTCCGAGGAGCAGCCGGCGACGACGAGCATCACCGGGACGGCTGCGCAGGCGAGTATGCGGGGGAGTCGCGGGGCTGATCGCTGCATGGTTCCTTCAGTCGCTTGTCGTACGGTCCGGCCGGCCGGTCGGCAGCCTGGGCCATCGGGCGGCCACGGCCATCGGGCGGCCACGGGTACGCCGACACGTTACGTGGTCGCCGTCCGCTCACGGATCGGAAGCGAACGGCTACTCCTCCAGGCGCTCGGCGAGCATCCGGGCCAGATTCCGGGCCTTTTCCTGCAGTTCTCCGCTGTCGGGGGCCTCCGCGGAACCGGTCGTCTGCTCCCGGTAGGAGACCGTCACGATGACGTTGGATGTGCGGAACACCACGCTGACGGCACGCCGATGGCCGCTCGCACCGACCGTACTCAGGACGTCGTCGAGGTACGCGATGTCGCCGAGGCCGTCGAGGACGCGGGGCTCCAGGCCGGTGGAGGTCGGCGTGGGAGTGGGCGTCGGGGTGCCCGCCGGGGCCGTTCCCGTGGTGGGTGTCCCCGGCGTCGGGACGGTGATGGTGGGGCCCTCGGCGGGCGGGGTCTTGCTCGGCGGCACGGTGGTGCTCGTCGTGCTCGCCGTGCTCGCCGTGCCCGTGGTGCTCGTCGTGCTCTTGGGGTCGGCGGTGCCGGTGGTCGCGCCCGTGGCCGTGCCGGTGGGCGTGGGCGGGGTCGTCGGCGGGGGCGTGGACGGTACGGGGACGGCGATGCCCGCCGCGAGCTGCTTGCGGAGGTACACCTCCTGGGCCTTGGTGTCGTCGCTGACAGCGGGGTCGTACGACACGACCCGCTCGACGTCGAGGACGAGCCGGTGCGAGGTCTCCGGGCTGTCGGCCTTCCACGTGCAGCCGACGCGCCGGTCCGTGTCGTACGTGACCGCCGCGACGCCGCGGTACGCCTTGCCGCGCTCGGGGTCGGCCAGTGCGGCGGCGCCCGGGAGCAGGTCCTTCAGCGTGGCCTGCGGGACGGAGCCGCAGGGCTCGAAGAGCGTGCGGTAGCGACCGGGGGGCGCGACGGGTGCGGCGGGGCCGGCCTTGGAGTCGACGGCGATGTCGTCCGTCGTGGCACCCGCCGAGCAGCCGGTGAGGCCGAGCCCGAGGCCCAGCCCGAGGACGCTGGTGAGGATGGCGGCGGTACGTGCCGTGGACCCGGTGCGGCCGGGGGCGTACCTCTTTCGCTGCACGGTCCCAGGCTCCCTTCTCCCGAAGTCTTTCCCGAAAACTGTTTGCCGCGCGAACCCGGCCGGTGGACACAATGTCTATCGCACACGCAGCTGTTGATGCCGGTCCGCTGTCACCTGTACGGGCTTTGGCGCCGGTTTTTGCGTTATCAGACTTATCGGGGGAATCGAGGAAGTATGTCGTACGTAGAGGTACCGGGGGCGAAAGTACCCATCCGGATGTGGACCGATCCTTCCACGGTCGACGACGGCGCCATGCAGCAGCTGCGGAACACGGCGACGCTGCCGTGGATCAAGGGCCTGGCCGTGATGCCGGACGTGCACTACGGCAAGGGTGCGACGGTCGGCTCGGTGATCGCGATGCAGGGGGCGGTGTGTCCGGCGGCGGTCGGCGTGGACATCGGCTGCGGCATGTCGGCGGTCAAGTCCTCGCTGACGGCGAACGACCTGCCGGGCGATCTGTCACGGCTCCGGTCGAAGATCGAGCAGGCGATCCCGGTGGGGCGCGGGCTGCACCGGGAGGCGGTGGACCCGGGGCGGCTGTACCAGTTCCCTACGGCGGGGTGGGGGGACTTCTGGTCGCGGTTCGACGGGATCGCGGAATCGGTCAAATTCCGTCGTGGACGTGCAGAACAGCAGATGGGAACGCTCGGAAGCGGGAACCATATGATCGAAATCTGTCTTGATCAGTCAGGTTCGGTCTGGCTGATGCTGCACTCCGGCTCCCGCAACGTCGGCAAGGAGCTGGCCGAGCACCACATCGGCGTGGCGCAGAAGCTGCCGCACAACCAGGGCCTGGTCGACCGGGATCTGGCGGTGTTCGTCTCGGACACCCCGCAGATGGCTGACTACCGCAACGATCTGTACTGGGCGCAGGAGTACGCGAAGTACAACCGCGCGCTCATGATGGCGCTCCTGAAGGAAGTGATCCGCAAGGAGTTCCGGAAGGCGAAGGTGACCTTCGAGACGGAGATCTCCTGCCACCACAACTACGTGGCGGAGGAGCAGTACGAGGGTATGGACCTGCTGGTCACGCGGAAGGGCGCGATCCGCGCCGGCCGTGGCGACTTCGGGATCATCCCCGGGTCGATGGGCACCAGCTCGTACATCGTGAAGGGGCTCGGCAACGAGAAGGCCTTCAACTCCGCCTCGCATGGCGCGGGCCGCAGGATGAGCCGGAGTGCGGCGAAGCGGCGCTTCACGGTGCGGGACCTGGAGGAGCAGACGCGGGGCGTGGAGTGCCGTAAGGACTCCGGCGTCGTGGACGAGATCCCGGCCGCGTACAAGCCGATCGAGCAGGTGATGGAGCAGCAGCGGGACCTCGTCGAGGTCGTCGCGAAGCTGAAGCAGTTCATCTGCGTGAAGGGCTGAGTACGGGCAGCGGACGGCCCCGGCACACTGTGCCGGGGCCGTCTGTTCGTGGCTTAAAGGCCGTACGGCGGAGGTGACGGTTCGATGCCGTTCACCAGGCGCCAGCGACGCACCTGGCAGCTGCTTTGGGACCGGCCCAGTTCGGCTGCCGCGTCGGCCAGAGTGGGGGCCGCGAGCAGGATGCGGTCGGCTTCGGCGGTCCACGGTTTCCGGGGAGGCCGCACCTTCATCTCGGGCGGACGCACCCAAGAGGCCAGGGACGCGGCGGCGCTCTCCTTGCGCTCCAGGGCGAGGCAGCCGGGGGCGTAGAGGTGCTCGGCCAGCTGGATGGCCGCCTCCTTCGTGTACAGGATGTTGTAGACCCCGTCACGAGCGTTTCGCTTGATCAGGCGTTCCGCGCCGGTGACCTTCTTCGCGTAGTGGCACAGGTAGGCGCCGACCGCGCTGCTGGACGTGGTGAGAGAGATGAACGGGAAGCCTTGGCCGGTGAAGCCGACCGACCCGTCTGCGTCGATGACGCCGCGGAGGTAGTCCCGGCGGGAGAAGGGCACACGGGGCGGCGTGATCTTCTTGGACTTCTTGCCGTAGGGCAGGCCGAGCTGGTTGAGCGTGGTGCGTGCTTCCAGCGCGCACAGGCTCCAGGTCGCCGAGTGATGGTTCTCCGAGAAGTTCGTCGACCGGGTGCGCTCGGTGATGCTGGAGTTGTACGGGGTCAGCTCTTGGAACTCGCGCAGGATCTGGATGTCCCGCGCATTGATCTCCACGGTGATGCGTCCCCTCAGGCGTGTTCCTTCTGCCATGTGGCCGTCGGCTTGGAGGAAGCCGAACATGTAGGCGTAGCGGGGGTCCTTGAGGTCCATGAAGTGCGGCGACGTGGTGGGCGTGAGGGCGCTCGTGTCGAAGAGCGCGGGCACGTTAGGGTCCTGTTCAGCCATCGGAAGTGTTGCCTTCCTGGTGGTGAGGCCCTCGGCTGGGACTGCAATCCCGGTCGAGGGCCGTTCTGTATGGAGTTGTCCTCGACGTTAGGTCGGGTCTTCGGGTGTCGTCCCGGTGATCGGGTGGGTTCACTCGATCGTGGAGTTACAGCTCGCGGTGGACCTTGGTGTTGGAGGCCTGGGCTCGGGGGCGGACTACCAGGAGGTCGATGTTGACGTGCGGCGGGCGGGTGCAGGCCCAGGTGATGGTGTCGGCCACGTCGTCCGCGGTGAGGGGTTCGGCCACGCCCGCGTAGACCTTGGCCGCCTTCTCGGTGTCGCCGCGGAAGCGGGTCGTGGCGAACTCGTCCGTCTTGACCATGCCGGGGGCGATCTCGATGACGCGGACCGGAGTGCCGACGATCTCCAGGCGGAGGGTCTCGGCGAGGACGCGGGCGCCGTTCTTGGCGGCGACGTAGCCGGCGCCGCCCTCGTAGGTGGAGTGGCCCGCGGTGGAGGAGAGGACGACGACCGTGCCGTCGCCGCTCGCGGTGAGGGCGGGGAGCAGAGCCTGGGTCATGTGGAGGGTGCCGAGGACGTTGACCTCGTACATCCGGCGCCAGTCCTCGGGGTCGGCGGTGGCGACGGAGTCGGCTCCGAGGGCGCCGCCGGCGTTGTTGACGAGGACCGCGAGGGCGCGGAAGGCGCTGGCGAACTCGTCGACGGCGGCGCGGTCGGTGACGTCGAGGGCGTAGGCGGTGGCCTGGTGGCCGGCGTCGTTGATCTCGGCGGCGAGTTCCTCGATGCGGTCCTTGCGGCGGGCGGTGAGCACGACGCGGTAGCCGGCGGCGGCCAGCTGCTTGGCCGTGGCGGCGCCGATTCCGCTGCTCGCTCCGGTGATGACGGCGATGGGGGTACCGGGGGCGGTCATGGCGTGCTCCTCGCGCAGGTGGTCGATTACGTGGATCGCCCGGTCAGGATAGGTGGCGGGGATGTGGGTCAGCGGCTGCGGGGGGCGTACATGATCACGGCCATGCCGGCGAGGCAGATGAGTGCGCCGATGATGTCCCAGCGGTCGGGTCGGTAGCCGTCGGCGGCCATGCCCCAGAGGAGTGAGCCGGCGACGAAGACGCCTCCGTAGGCGGCGAGGATGCGGCCGAACTCGGCGTCGGGCTGGAGGGTGGCGACGAAGCCGTAGACGCCGAGGGCGAGGATGCCGGCGCCGATCCAGATCCAGCCGCGGTGTTCGCGTACGCCTTGCCAGACGAGCCAGGCGCCGCCGATCTCGAAGAGGGCGGCGAGGGCGAAGAGGGTGGCGGAGCGGGCGATCAGCATGGGGGGAGCGTGTCAGAGGGGGGCCTTGGGACACGCTGCCTGACGGGGTGTCAGGGGAATGGGTGTGATGTGGGTATTTTGGGCTTATGCGTTTCATGCGGAAGTCTGTGCTCGGGGCCGTGCTCGCGGTCTCCGTGGTGATGGGTGCGGGTGTGAGTGCCGGTGCCGTGGGGGTCGAGGCGGATCTTGCCCACCACGGGCATGTCTCCCTGTGGGACGGGCGGGTCGGTGTGTGGCTGGTCAGTGGGAACCACGGGCCCTCCGATCTCTCTCAGGCGACGGTCCGGCTCGCTTTCTCCGTGCCGATGGCGGGGGGTCAGGAGCTGCCGACGGCGTGTCTGTGGAGCAGTGACCGTGTGGTGTCCTGCCGGACGGGTGAGTTGCGGGCCGCGGGGGGTGTCGGTGAGCTGGCGCTCGATCTGCGGACCGCGGGTCTCCCGGACGAGTTGACGGTGGAGATCAGTACGGCCTGGCGGGACGGGGCGGCGGCCGATCGGAATCCGGGGAACGACCGGCATCGGGTTCTGGTGCTGGCCACCGGGGATCCGTACGTCTTCTGATCAGCGGGTCGTCCAGTGGATGTAGCTGTCGGGGCGGATCAGTACCGTGTCGCGGCGGGACCGGTCCGGCCAGGTGGCCCGTATCAGGCGCTCGGGTGCGAACGGGGCCGTCGGTGGCAGGGAGGGGGTCGCGCCCTCCGGAGTGATCAGGACGAACTCGCCCTCGCGCAGCAGTTCGTGGAGCCGGCCCTCGCGTAGGTGGAGGTCGGGTGCGCGTCGGCCCGCCGGGCGGCGGGAGCCCGCCGGTGGTGCGTAGGCGATGCCCAGTCCGCTGATCATGCCCAGCGCTCGGGCGGAGGCGGGGCCGACCGTGTTCAGAAAGCGGGCGGCGATGGCGCGGGCGGCTCGGGTGAGCGGGGTGCGGGCCATCGCGAGGCGCACGAGCGCGCCGCTGCTGCGTAGCACCATGGCGCCGACCGGGTGTCGCTCGGACTCGTAGCTGTCGAGGAGTGCCTCGGGGTCGGGGGCTTCGCCGCGCAGGACGGCGATGAGCTTCCAGGAGAGGTTGGCGGCGTCCTGGAGGCCGGTGTTCATGCCTTGTCCGCCGGCGGGGGAGTGGACGTGGGCGGCGTCGCCCGCGAGGAAGACGCGGCCCGCGCGGTACGCCGGGGCCTGGCGCTCGTCGCTGTGGAAGCGGGAGATCCAGCGGGCGTCGTGCATGCCGTAGTCGCTGCCGAGTGCGGTGCGGGCGATCTCGCGGAGCTCGTCGAGGTCGACGGGCTCGCTGTCGGGGACCTGGCGGGTGCGGTTCCAGCCCATGACCCGGTAGTAGCCGTCGCCGAAGGGGGCGAGGAAGGCGAAGGCGTCTCCGGAGCCGCTGACCGTGAGCGTTTCGGTGGGCTCCTCGGTGAGGCGGACGTCGGCGAGGACGAGGGAGCGGATCACGGAGCCGCCGGGGAAGGGCAGGCCCAGGGCGGAGCGCACGGTGCTGCGGTGGCCGTCGGTGCCGACCAGGTGGCGGGCGCTGAGGGTGCGGGGTGTGCCGTCGGGGTCGCTGAGCTCGGCGGTGACGGTGTCGGGGTCCTGGCGCAGGCCGCGGAGCTCCGTCCCGTACCGGAAGGTGACGCCCGCGGCGGCGGCTCGGCGTTCGAGGAGTCGCTCGACCTCGTACTGCGGGGTGATGAGCAGGTGGTTGAAGCGGCTGGGCAGTCGGGTGAGGTCCAGTTCGAGGTGGTCGAAGAGGCGCATCCGGGTGAGGGTCGTGCCGGTGGTGAGGAGCTCGTCCGCGAGGCCGCGGGCGTCGAGCTGTTCCAGGGTGCGGGCGTGCACGCCGAAGGCTCGGGTGAGGTTGCCGCGGTCGGGTGGGCGGCGCTCGACGAGGGTGACGTCGATGCCGGCGGCGGCGAGGTCGCCGGCGAGCAGCAGGCCGGTGGGGCCCGCGCCGATGACGAGTACGTCCGTGTCCGTGGTGGTGCTCATGGCTGCCTCCAGGGGGTCCACGACCGTTGGCCAACGCCCGTTGGTCAACGCTTGTTGGCAACTGTAGGCCGGTCGGAATGGCGTGTCAACGCCCGTTGGCCTACAGTTGTTGGTATGACTTCCGTCCGCCGTTCCGACGCCACTCGGGCCGCAATCCTGGAGGCCGCCCGCGAGCGGTTCGCCTCCGACGGATACGAGCGCGCCACCATCCGGGCCATCGCCCGCGACGCCGGGATCGACCCATCGATGGTCATGCGCTACTACGGCAACAAGGAAGGCCTGTTCGCCGCCGCATCGGAGATCGAGTTGGGGCTGCCCGCGCTCGGCGCCCTCCCGGCGCGGCACATCGGCGCCGTGCTGGTCACGCACTTCCTCGACCGCTGGGAGCGGGACGACGTCCTGACCGGGCTGCTGAGGGTGGGGGTCACCAACGCCGCCGGGGCCGAGCGCATGCAGGCGATCTTCGCCGAGCAGCTCGGTCCCGTCGCCCGCGGCGTCTGCCCCGACCCGGCGGACGCTCCCCGCCGGGCCGCGCTCGCCGCCTCCCAGATTCTCGGGATGGCGCTCGCCCGCTACGTGCTGCGCCTGCCGCCGGCCGTCGAGATGTCCCGCGAGGACGTCGTGGCCTGGCTGGGGCCGACCGTGCAGCGGTACCTGACCGCCGAGGGTCCCGAGGCGCCCTGAGGCGCCGAGCCGGCTCCCCGGAGCCGGTGCCTGGTCCGTACAATTTCTGCATGCCGCAGAAGAGTTCCGCCCGGCGCGAGGCGCTGATGACCGAGCTGCACGGCGAGGCCCGCCGCTACATGGCCTCCTACGCCCTGTTCAACCAGGCCGTCGCCGACCACCTGCGGCTCCACCCGACCGACGTGCAGTGCCTGAACCTGCTCAGCCTGGAGGAGCGCCCGGTGACCACCGGGCGGGTGGCCGAGCTGACCGGGCTCACCACGGGCTCCGCGACCAGGCTCGTGGACCGGCTGGAGCGGGCGGGGTACGTGACACGGGAGCGGGACACCGAGGACCGGCGCCGGGTCCTGGTGGCGCTCGTGCCCGGGCGGATGGCCGAGCTCGCCGCTCTGTGGCGCAAGCTCAACGGCACCTGGGGCACGATGTTCGACGTCTACAGCGACGCCGAGGTCGCCCTGCTCATCGCCCATATGCGGCGCACCGTCGAGGTCAGCGCCGCACAGGTCGAGCGACTGCGCGGCGGCGAACTCGGCTGACGGGGCCGGGCGGGGGTTGACGCCCTAGTGGGCCGCCGCTCCGCCGAACTCGCGGACCGCTTCCGAGACGATCGCCTCCAGGCGGGCGTGGTGGGCGCCGCGCCAGTAGACCCGGCCGCACTCCACGCACTCCGCGAAGACGTCGTAGGTCTTCTCCGTGCCCTGCTCCAGCCGCTCGCGGACCGCGTCCTTGTCGGTGTCGTTCAGCCGGCCGTTGCACGCCGTGCAGCGGGTCCAGGGCGCCAGCGGCGGCGCGAACCGCTCCAGCACGTCGCGGAGCTGCTCCTCCGGCCGGTCGCTGTACACATAGGCGCCCGCCCACAGCTCCCGGCGGCGCAGCAGGCCGCGGTCGCGCGAGAGCATGACCCGCCGCTCCCGCGCGGAGAGCGCGGCCAGTGCGGGGTCGCCGATGTCCTCGGTCTCGTACGCCGCGTCCACGCCGAGCAGGCGCAGTCGGCGGGCCAGCGTGCCGAGGTGCACGTCGAGGAGGAACCGGAGCGGCGCGCCCGGCACAGGCTGGGGGCGGGCGACGTCCTCCACCTCGACCGTCTCGCCCGCGGCCGGGATGTGCGAGAGGGGTACGGGCCGGCCGTCGACGAGGAGCCGTCCCGCTTCGGTGAGCGGCACGCCGAGCGACTCCACCACGTGCCCGAGTGAGGAGGCGCCGTCGGTGGTCACGGGGGTGTGCCCCGAGCGTCGCTCCGCCGAGACGAAGACCCGCAGGCCGGGGGCGAATCTGATGTGGATCTCCGGTCCGTTCACGGGGACAGGATCGCATCGGGGGCCGGGCGGGGGCCAGGGGATTCGCTCTGGGAGGTGGGAGGTGGGAGGTTCGTGGTGGGGGAAGTGGGGCGGGGTGGGTCTGGGTGGGGGTCGGGGCTGGGCAGTTTCGGGAGGGGGCCGGTCAGGGGCGGAAGGCGGCGGCGTGGTCGGTGGCCCAGGTGGCGAAGGTGCGGGCGGGGTGGCCCGTCAGCTCCTCGACGGTGCGGGTCAGCGGCGTCGGCCGGCCGTCGTGCGCGGCCCAGTAGGAGAGGAGGGCGTCCGCGAAGGCCTCCGGCAGGAAGTCGGCGACCGACTCCTTCCATTCCTTCGGGGTGGGCACGGTGTGGGGCGCGGGCCGGCCCGTCACCTCGGCCAGGATCGCGAGCTGCTCGGTGAAGTCCAGCGTCTCGGGGCCCGTCAGCAGATAGGAGGAGCCGCGCAGCCGCGGTTGCGTGAGCACGGCGAGGGCGGCCTCAGCGATGTCGCGCTCGTGGATCGGATCCCCGTACGCGTGCGGATACGGGAGGGCCGGTGCGTGTCCCTTCCGCAGCGCCCACGACCACTGCAGGGCGTTCGACGCGAAGGCGCCGGGCTGGAGGTGCGTGGCCTCGAAGGCCCCGCTGTCCGCGGCGGCGGACAGGGCGCGCTCGGCGGCGAGGTGGGAGGCCGCGATCGCGTTCTCTGTGGCGCCCGGGTCGAGGACGGAGCTGGAGGAGAGGAGCACGACGTGCTCGACGCCGGCGCCCCTGGCCCGGTCGGCGAACGTGCCGGCGTGTGCGGCCTCGGCGTAGAGGAAGACGGCGTCGACGCCGGTCAGGGCGGTGTCGAAGGTGGTCGGGTCGGTGAGGTCGCAGCGCACGGTGTCGACGCCGGGGGGTGGGGAGAGGTCGGTGGGGTTCTTGGAGGCGGCGGTGACCTTGACGCCGGCGGCGTCGAGGAGGTCGATCAGGGCGGAGGCGACGCGGCCGCGGCTGCCGGTGACGAGAACGGTCATGAGGGTGTCCTTCCGAGGGGGAGGGGCGGTCACAGGATTCACTGTGCGCAGAAGAATCTGCGTCACGCAGATGAATATCCGTGGGGGTGCCTCATCCGTCAACCCTGAAAAATCCTGGGGTACCGTCCCGGCATGAAGATCATCGACCTCGATCCGGGCGATCCCCGGCTGGAGAGCGACCTCCTGCCGGTCCTCTCCGAACTCCGCCCCCACCTCACCCCGCAGCTCTTCCGCGAGGTCTACGAGGCCGGGCACCCCCAGGGGCTGCGGTTCAGCGCCGCCTACACCGACGCCGGGCACTGCGTCGGCGCGGCCGGCTGGCGGATCATCGACAACACCAGCTCCCTGCGCAAGCTCTACGTCGACGACCTGGTGACCGCCGCCGCCGACCGCTCCACCGGCGTCGGGCACGAGCTCATCGCCCACCTGGACGCCCACGCCCGCGCGGCCGGCTGCCACGAGCTCAACCTGGACTCCGGCACCCACCGCACCGGAGCCCACCGCTTCTATCTGCGTGAGCGCTTCGACATCGTCGCCTTCCACTTCACCCGGCCGCTCACCGGGCAGGAAGACGCCTCCTAACCGAGAACGGGCCCCAGGTCGAGCCGCCAGTCGTTGCAGCGCATCGGGCGGCCCGGTGGGTACTCGAAACCGCGCTCCCCGAGCAGCTCGAAACCGGCCTTGCGGCACACCGCGTTCGACGCGGTGTTGTCCGCCGAGGGGAACGCGTGCAGATGACGCCGGAGGCCAGCGGCCCGGGCCTCCGCCGCCACCGCGCGTGTGGCGGCCGTCGCGACGCCACGGCCCTGGAAGCCCGGCAGCACGGTCCACCCCGCCTCGTACACCGGCTCGCCGTCCCAGGTCTGCGCCCAGAAGCCGATGCTGCCCACGACCACGTCCTCCGGCAGCAGCCGGATACGGAACATCCGCCCCGCGCCCGCTTCGGCGGCGCTCAGCGCCACGTACCGCCGGTGGCGGCCGACGAGCTGCTCCTCCGTCTCCGGGCCGCCGAGGTGCCCCATCAGCTCCGGCGTGTTCAGCGCGCGCAGCAGCTCCGCGTCCTCCTCGGACCAGGGTTCGAGCCGTACGGGGGAGGGGGAGGGAGAGGGGAAGGGGGAGGCGGTGTCCATGATCCGTACCGTAGGGCAGCGGTCTGACAGCAGGCCTCAGCGCAGGCGGCCCGGGGAGCCCAGGGAGAGGCGGGAGGCGGCCTGGCCGAAGGCCTGCTCCTCCGCGGGAGTCAGCTGCACCGACTCCTGCGGGTGCCAGACGCGCTCCAGCGGGCCGGCCGCCGCCCGGTCACGGCGGGCCCGGGCGCGGGCGCGCAGGTTCAGCGTCAGCCACGCCGCTGTCGAGGCGGCGAGCAGGCCGAAGAGCGTGATCACACGGGGGTCGGAGAACTGGCCGGGCAAGGACATGGCTCACTCCAGGACGTGAGGGCGGTCCGTACGTGCTGCGCCCCGGCAGGTGGCGCGCGTGCACGAAGGCGTTGGCGATTCCGACTGCTTCCTCCCGACCTGTTCAGTCAACACCACGCTGGGGGGCTTTCGGCAGGGGGTCGGGGCCAAAGGCCCGGCGGGCCGTGGGTTGTCCACAGGCGGCCGGAGGCCCTCTTGTGCGGGCCGGGGAAGCGTTCCATGGTGGCGGAGGAGGCAGTCTCGGCCGGGGAGGGAGCAGCCGTATGTCCGGAACGCAGCCATGGGGATTCACGGACGACAGGGGTACGGAGCTGGGGGCGGCCCGTGTGCCGGAGCGCGTCGTCGCGTACGTGCGGGCCGGAGCGGCGCTGCTCGACCTGGGGGTGACGCCGGTCGCCGTCTACGGCTCCGGGCACGACGGCCCGGTGTACGACCCGGCCAAGGCGGGCGGTCTCGACGCGGCCGGGGTCCCGTACCTCGGCTCCGGCCGGGCCCTGGACGAGGAGCGCCTTCGCGAGCTGCGGCCGGACGTGATCGTCGACGTCACGTACGACGGGAAGAGCGCGTACGCGCTGGACGAGGCGGTCGCCGACCGGCTCGGGGTGCCGCTCGCCGCGCTCTCCGTCGGCAACGAGCTGAGCCTTCCGGAGATCCTCGACCGCTTCGGGGAGCTGAGCTCCTCGCTCCGGGCCGGGGCGGCGGTGTCGGCGGATCCGGCGGACCTGGCGGATTCGGCGGGGCAGCGGGACCTGGCGGACCTGGCGGATCCGGCTGGGCGGGCGGTTCCGGCGGGCCTGGCGGTTCCGGCTGGGCGGGCGGAGCTCGTGGAGGCCGAGGCCGTCCTCCGGCGGGTCGCCGGGCGGACCGGACTCGCCGTGCTCGCGCTCTCCGGGGCCGGCCCCGACCAGGTCCATCTGGCCCGCCCGCAGGCCTGGCCCGAGCTGGCGCGGCTCGCGGCGCTCGGTGTCCGGCTGGTCGACCCTGGTCCCGGGCCCGGCGCCAACTGGCTCACCGCCGACTGGGGCCGCGCCGCCGAGCTGCGCCCCGGTCTGATCCTCTTCGACAACCGGTCCCACGCGGCCCCTCCGTACGAGACCCCGGCCGGTACCCGCCTCGCCGCGTGGAACCCGGAGACCCCGCCGAGCCCGGCCGCGTACGCCCGCTTCTTCCGCGATCTCGCGGAGGCGCTGGCGGCGTAGCCGCGGAGGCGGCCGCCCGGGTCAGCCCGGGTCAGCTCGGGTCAGCTCGGGTCAGCCCGGGTCAGCCCGGGTCAGCCCGGGTCAGCCCGGGTCAGCCCGGGTCAGCCCGGGTCAGCCCGGGTCAGCCCGGGTCAGCCCGGATTCAGCCCGGATTCAGCTCCGGTCGGCCCGGATTCAGCTCCGGTCGGCCCGGATTCAGCCCCGGTCAGCTCGGATTCAGCTCCGGTCGGCCCGGATTCAGCCCCGGTCAGCTCGGATTCAGCTCCGGTCGGCCCGGATCCAGCCCCGATCAGGCAGGAGTGGACGTCAGGCGGGAGCGGAGGGACGTGGCGAATTCCTCCGCGCGGGCCAGCTGGGTCCGCAGTTCGGTGACCCGCTCCGCGGCCGCCTGCTCGTAGCGGCGGACGCGGGTCACGAGTGCGGAGCGGTCCTCCGGGGAGAGCTCGGTGTCCGTGCCCGGGCGGTCGGCGGTGAGCAGGTCCACGGCCGTGAGCAGTTCGCGGGTCTCGTCGAGGGTGAAGCCGAGCGGCTTCATCCGGCGGATCACCATCAGCCGGGAGACGTCCGCGTCCGTGTAGAGGGGGAATCCGCCGGGCGAGGCGGCGGACGGCACCACCAGGCCGTTGTCCTCGTACTGGCGGATGGTGCGCAGGGACAGTTCCGTCCGTGCCGCGACCTCGCCGATCTGCATGGGTCCGCCGGTCATCCGTGTTCCGCTTCGTACTCCGCTCACGCGTGACGTCCTTCCTCGTACCGCTACACCTCGTGGTCGCACATCCTATTCGTCCTAATTTCAGCACTTATGAGGGCTGGAGGTGTGGCGAAACGCCTGCTCGTGGGACGTTCGTTGGGCGTTCGCAGGAGGTTCGTAGGACGTTCGCCGGTCCCTACGGCCAGACCAGGCAGTACGGCTGGTGGCCCGCCTCGTGGAGCCGGACCGAGAAGTCCTGCCACTCGTGGAGGAGCTGGTAGACGTCGAACGCGTCGCGCGGGCCGCCGCGGTCGGGGACCGTGGACCAGATGAAGGCGGCGGCGCCGACCGACTCCTCGCCGATCCCGCGCAGCGGGTCGACCACGGTCATCGGGAGCTTCACGACCGCGTAGTCCGGGTGGAGGACGACCAGTTCCAGCGGGGGCACCTTGTGCAGGGGCATGCCCTGGATGCCCGTCAGGACCATCGCCGCTATGGTCTCAGGCTTGATCTTGGTGAACATGCCGCCCATGCCGAGCTCGTCGCCACCGAGCTCCTCCGGGCGCATCGAGATCGGGACGCGGGCCGCCGTGGCGCCGTCGGGCGCGCCGAAGTACTTGTACGTCACTCCCAAGGATCGGCTGCTTCCGCTTCCCGGTCCGGGGTCCGCCCCGGGGCCCTGTCCGCCGGTGCCCGCCGGAGTGCCGGGCGCGCCCGGAGCCGCCCCGTCCGCCCGCCGGCGCCGGTGCCTGCCCCGCCGGGCAGACTCCGGACCCAGGTCGTCCGTCCCCTCGCCCGGTCCGCCACCGCGATGCATATCTCCACCCGACTGCTTTTTCTCGGCAACACGACCCCGCCGCGCAACCCGATCATCGTCTCAGTGACCTCCCCCGCGTTCGTGCGGTGAAACACCTGTCCGCAAGAACGCCGTGGCCTCTGACACCATGGATTCCGTGAGCCATCCCTATGACGACCCAGTTTCGCAGACGCGGCCGACGGCCGCCCCGGCGTCAGCCCGGGGTGCTCACGTCGTTCCTCCCCACTCGCAGGTCAGGATCACAGTGCCGTATTCATACGAAGCCCCAGTCTCACAGACGCTTTTCGACCGCGCGTCCCTCGTGACGCCCGGCGGCGTGAACTCACCGGTGCGTGCCTTCCGAGCCGTGGGCGGTACGCCCCGGTTCATGGTCTCCGGTACCGGTCCGTACCTCACCGACGCCGACGGTCGTGAGTACGTCGACCTGGTCTGCTCGTGGGGGCCGATGATTCTCGGCCACGCGCACCCCGAGGTCACCGCCGCGGTGCAGTCCGCCGTCGCCCGCGGCACCTCCTTCGGTACGCCCGGCGAGGGCGAGGTCGCGCTCGCCGAGGAGATCGTCGCGCGCGTCGAGCCGGTCGAGCAGGTCCGTCTCGTCTCCTCCGGTACGGAGGCCACGATGTCCGCGATCCGGCTCGCCCGCGGCTTCACCGGGCGCGCCAAGGTCGTCAAGTTCGCGGGCTGCTACCACGGTCACGTGGACGCGCTGCTCGCCGCGGCCGGTTCCGGTGTCGCCACCCTCGGTCTCCCGGACACGCCCGGTGTGACCGGCGCGCAGGCCGGGGACACCGTCGTCCTGCCGTACAACGACCTGGAAGCGGTCCGTGCGGCCTTCGCGGCGCACCCGGGCGAGATCGCCTGTGTGATCACCGAGGCCTCGCCCGGCAACATGGGCGTCGTGCCGCCGGCGGAGGGCTTCAACCAGGGCCTGGCGGACCTGTGCCGGGAGAACGGCGCGCTGTACATCTCCGACGAGGTGATGACCGGTTTCCGTACCTCGCGGGCCGGCTGGTACGGCGTCGACGGCGTCAAGGCCGACCTGCTGACCTTCGGCAAGGTCATGGGCGGCGGCTTCCCGGCCGCGGCGTTCGGTGGCCGCGCCGACGTCATGGGGCACCTGGCTCCGGCCGGGCCGGTCTACCAGGCGGGCACGCTCTCCGGTAACCCGATCGCTACCGCCGCCGGGCTCGCGCAGCTGCGGCTGCTCGACGCGGCGGCGTACGAGAAGGTCGACGCGGTGTCGAAGGAGATCCAGGGGCTGGTCACCGGCGCCCTCGCCAAGGAGGGTGTCGCGCACCGCCTGCAGACCGCCTCCAACATGTTCTCGGTCTTCTTCACGGCCGACGAGGTGCGCAACTACGACGAGGCGAAGAAGCAGGAGGCCTTCCGCTTCAACGCCTTCTTCCACTCGATGCTGGCCGACGGCGTCTACCTGCCGCCGTCCGCCTTCGAGTCCTGGTTCGTGTCGGCCGCCCATGACGAGCGGGCGATCGAGCGGATCGCCGCCGCGCTGCCGGCCGCCGCCCGCGCCGCCGCGGAGGCCACGGCATGAGCGACACGACGAACCGCGGCGAGGGCGACCGCGCCGAGGACGACATCACCGTCGTCCACCTGATGCGGCACGGCGAGGTCCACAACCCGGACGGGGTCCTCTACGGCCGTCGCGCCGGCTACCACCTCTCCGAGCTGGGCCGTCAGATGGCGGACCGGGTCGCCGAGCACCTGGCCGGCCGGGACGTCACGTACGTCGTGGCCTCCCCGCTGGAGCGGGCGCAGGAGACGGCGGAGCCGGTCGCCAAGTCGCACGGTCTGGACGTGGCGAGCGACCCCCGCCTGATCGAGGCGGCGAACGTCTTCGAGGGCAAGACCTTCGGTGTCGGTGACGGGGCCCTGCGCAAGCCGGGGAACTGGAAGCACCTCACCAACCCGTTCCAGCCGTCGTGGGGCGAGCCGTACGTCGAGCAGGTCGTCCGGATGATGGGCGCGCTGGACGCGGCGAAGGACGCGGCGCGCGGGCACGAGGCGGTCTGCGTCAGCCACCAGCTGCCGATCTGGATCGTGCGGAGCTTCGTGGAGAAGCGGCGGCTGTGGCACGACCCGCGGCGGCGGCAGTGCACGCTGGCCTCGCTGACCTCGTTCACGTACCGGGGCGACAAGATCGTCTCGGTCGGGTACAGCGAGCCGGCCCGGGACCTGGTCCCGGCGCACCTGCTCGCCGGGGCGAAGCCGGTGAAGGGGAAGTCGAAGGCCTTCGGGGCGTAGCTCTCCGGGGTTCGGGGCGTAGCTCCGAGAGTGAGGAACGGTTTCTTCGGGCGCTGATGCGCGGTCCCACTGGACAGTGGGCCCGAAGAGGTCCATCGTCAGGGCGGTCAGGTGGTGTACATGCCATCCGGCCGCCCTGAAATTTATGTGCGAATTTCCGGAACCTCCGTGTTCCGCCCTGCATCTCACTCATTGTCGGTTTGGATGACGTTGAGGTCATACGTCAGCGCGAATGGGGATGTCATGCGCGGGATCAGCGGAATCAGTCGAAGGGGGCTCCTCGGAGCGGGCGTTGGTGCCGCCGCGGCCATGGGGATCGCCGGCTGTGGTGGCAACAACGAGGACAAGCCGGGACGTTCCGGACCCGGCAAGGGCGGTGACGCGTCGACGCGGCCGACCACACCCGCTCCGACCAAGGACGACGCCAAGCTCATCGGCGACGGTTCCACCGCCGACACCGGCAAGCAGCCGCATCAGCCCGACACCCCCGTGCCCCTCGAACCCGGCCAGACCCCGCCGCAGTTCGTGATCTTCTCCTGGGACGGCGCCGGCGAGGTCGGCAACGGCCTCTTCCCCCGCTTCCTCGAACTCGCCAAGAACCACGACGCGGCGATGACCTTCTTCCTCTCCGGGATCTACGTCCTCCCCGAGTCGAAGAAGAACCTCTACCGCCCGCCGAACAACCGCGTCGGCGCCTCCGACATCGGCTACCTCACCGACGACCACATCAAGGACACGCTGAAGTACGTCCGACAGGCCTGGCTCGAGGGCCACGAGATCGGCACCCACTTCAACGGCCACTTCTGCGGCGGCTCCGGCTCCGTCGGCAACTGGACCCCGGCCCAGTGGCAGAGCGAGATCGACCAGGCGATGAAGTTCGTCACCGAGTGGAAGACCAACAGCGGCTGGACCGACCTCGACCCGCTGCCCTTCGACTACTCGAAGGAGCTCGTCGGCGGCCGTACCCCCTGCCTCCTCGGCCAGGACAACCTGCTCCCCACCGCCAAGCGGCTCAACTGGCGCTACGACGCCAGCTCGCCAGGCGGCCGCCAGATCTGGCCCGACAAGCGCCAGGGCATCTGGGACCTGCCGCTGCAGGCCGTGCCCTTCCCCGGGCACTCCTTCGAGGTCCTGTCCATGGACTACAACATGCTCGCCAACCAGTCGAAGAACACGACGAAGGGGATGCCCTCGCGCTACGCGGGCTGGCGCAAGCAGGCCACCGACGCCCTCCTCGGCGGCTTCACGCGCGCGTACGAGTCGAATCGCGCGCCCTTCTTCATCGGCAACCACTTCGAGCAGTGGAACGGCGGCATCTACATGGACGCCGTCGAGGACGCGCTCAAGGGCATGGCCGGGAAGAAGGATGTCCGGCTCGTCTCCTTCCGGCAGTTCGTGGACTGGCTCGACGTCCAGGACCCGAAGATCCTCGGACAGCTGCGTACCCTGGAGGTGGGCCAGAAGCCCGCTGGCGGCTGGAGCACCTTCCTCCAGAGCGTCAACTCCGCTCCGACCGCTTAGGCGATCTTGACAAGGGGCTTTACGGGCACGTAGGGGGGTGCCCAAGATCCCCCAAACGCCCATGCGAAACTTTTCACATGAGCCTTAGCAGCCGTGCCGGTCGTGCCGTTCGCACCAGTCGCGCCCCTCGACGCACCCTGCTCGCCGTCGGAGTGCTGTCCGTCGCCCTCACGCTCTCAGCGTGCAGCGGCGGCAGCAACGGCACGTCCGGCGGCGGTGGCAACACCAACTTCGTGACCAGCGGGGGCGGTATCTCCACGGCCGCCAAGGGCGAGCGGGCGGCCCCCGGGAAGCTCGTCGGCGAGACCCTCGACGGCAAGCAGTTCGACGTCGCCGACCTCAAGGGCAAGGTCGTCGTCCTCAACGTCTGGGGCTCCTGGTGCTCCCCCTGCCGCGCCGAGGCCCCCCACTTCGTGAAGGTCGCCAAGGACATGAAGGACGAGGGCGTCGAGTTCGTCGGCCTCAACACCCGCGACGGCAACAAGCAGCAGGCGATCGCCTTCGAAGAGGACTACGGGGTGCCCTACCCGAGCATCTACGACCGGGACGGCAAGCTGATCCTCTTCGGCTTCCCCAAGGGCACCCTCAGCCTCCAGGGCATCCCCTCCACCGTCGTCCTCGACAAGGAGGGAAAGATCGCCGCCCGTGCCCTCATGGCGCTCGACGAGGAGAAGCTCCGGTCGATGATCGAGCCTCTCCTCAAGGAGAAGTGAGCCCGTGAACGAGACGGTCACCAGCGGAGCCCTGCTGCTCGCCCTGCCCATCGCGGTCCTCGGCGGTCTGGTCTCCTTCTTCTCGCCGTGCGTGCTCCCGCTCGTCCCCGGCTACCTCTCGTACGTCACCGGGGTCACCGGCACCGACCTCGCGGAGAGCCGGCGCGGCCGGATGACCGCCGGCGCCGTCCTCTTCGTCCTCGGCTTCACCGCCGTGTTCGTCTCCGGCGGCGCCCTCTTCGGCTACTTCGGGTCGACCCTCCAGGAGTACCGGGAGACGCTCACCACGGTCCTCGGCGTGATCATGATCCTCATGGGCGTCTTCTTCGTCGGCCTCATGCCCTGGTTCACACAGCGCGAGTTCCGCTTCCACCGGAAGCCCGTCGCCGGACTGGTCGGCGCCCCGCTGCTCGGCGCGCTCTTCGGCATCGGCTGGACCCCGTGCATCGGCCCGACGCTCGCCTCGGTCAACGCCCTCGCCCTGGAGCAGGCCAGCGCCGGGCGCGGCGCGATACTCGCCTTCGCGTACTGCCTCGGCCTCGGCGTACCGTTCGTGCTCGCCGCCATCGCCTTCCGTAAGGCGCTCGGCGCGTTCGGATGGGTCAAGAAGCACTACGTGTGGGTCATGAGGATCGGCGGCGGCATGATGATCGTCACCGGCGTGCTGCTCCTCACGGGCGCGTGGGACAGCATGGTCGCCACGATGCAGGGCTGGTCCAGCGGTTTCACGGTGGGGATCTGAGTTCCATGAGCACGACCGATACATCCGGTACGCCTGACACGACGGACGCGACCGGCGCTACCGACACGACGGACGCGACTGACGCTACCGACACGACGAACGCGACTGACGCGACCGACACGACGGACGCGACTGACGCGACCGATACGGCGGATGCGACTGACGCGGCGGCCGGCGCCCAGCTCTCCACCGCCCCCACCGAGGACCGCGGCGAGGCCCCCCTCGGCGGACCCGCCCTCGGGGTCGTCGGCTGGATCCGCTGGTTCTGGCGGCAGCTGACCTCCATGCGGGTCGCGCTGATCCTGCTCTTCCTGCTCTCCCTCGGCGCCGTCCCCGGCTCCCTCATCCCGCAGACCAGCGCGGACGAGCTGAAGGTGCAGGCCTTCAAGGACGCCCACGAGACCCTCACACCGATCTACGAGAAGCTCCAGCTCTTCGACGTCTACAGCTCGGCATGGTTCTCCGCGATCTACCTCCTGCTGTTCGTCTCCCTCATCGGCTGCATCGTGCCGCGCACCTGGCAGTTCGTCGGCCAGCTCCGCAGCCGTCCGCCGGGCGCCCCCCGGCGCCTGAACCGGCTCCCCGCGTACACCACCTGGCGCACCGAGGCCGAGCCCGAGCAGGTCCGCGAGGCCGCGCTCACCGTCCTCAAGGGCCGCCGCTTCCGCGCCCACACCGCCGGCGACGCGATCGCCGCCGAGAAGGGCTATCTGCGCGAGGCGGGCAACCTCCTCTTCCACATCGCCCTGATCGTGATCCTCGTCGCCTTCGCCTGGGGCCAGCTCTTCAAGTCCGAGGGCGGCAAGCTGATCGTCGAGGGCGACGGCTTCTCCAACACGCTCACGCAGTACGACGACTTCAAGTCCGGCTCGCAGTTCGGTACGGACGAGCTGGAGCCGTTCACCTTCACGCTCGACTCCTTCGACGGCACGTACGAGAAGAACGGCCCGCAGCGCGGCACCCCCCGCACCTTCGAGGCGGCCGTCCGGTACTCCGAGGCCGGCGGCGCGGAGAAGAAGGCGGTCATCAGGGTCAACCAGCCGCTCAAGGTCGGTGAGTCCAAGGTCTATCTGATCGCCCACGGCTACGCGCCCGTGGTCACCGTCAAGGACGGCCGCGGCAAGACCGTCTTCCACGGCGCCGTGCCGCTCCTGCCGATCGACAACAACATCACCTCGACCGGCGCGATCAAGGTGATGGACGGCTACCGCGACAAGAACGGCAAGAAGGAGCAGCTGGGCTTCCAGGCCTTCTTCGTGCCGACCTTCGCGGGCGCCGGCCAGGGCACGATGTTCTCGCAGTTCCCGGCGCTCGACTTCCCCGTCATGGCGCTCACCGGCTACCACGGCGACCTGCGCGTGAACTCCGGTCTGCCGCAGAACGTGTACCAGCTCGACAAGTCCAAGATGACCCAGTTCACGGACACGTCCGGCAACAAGCTCGCCCAGCGCATGCTGCCCGGCGAGACGATGACGCTCCCCGACGGGGCCGGCTCGATCACCTTCGAGAAGGACGTCAAGGAGTGGGCCAGCTTCCAGATCTCGCAGCAGCCGGGCAACGGCCTCGCCCTCGCGGGCGCGATCGCCGCGATCGCCGGTCTGACCGGTTCGCTCTTCATCCAGCGGCGCCGGGTCTGGGTCCGGGCCGTACGGGGTGAGGACGGCGTGACCACCGTCGAGATGGCCGGCCTCGGCCGGAGCGAGTCCGCCAGGCTCCCGGAGGAGCTGGGCGACCTCGCGGTCTCGCTCACGGAGAAGGCGCCCCCGGCCCCCGACGCGCCGCCCACATCGCCAGAACCCGCGGAAGCCCCCGCGCCAGAACCCGCGAAAGCCCCCGTGGAAGCCCCCGCGCCAGACCCCGCGGAAGATCCCGCAGAAGACCCTGCCCCTTCTGGAGAGGCCGACAAGTGATCCTCGCCGCCACCACCAACGAGAGCCTGGCGAAGATGAGCGACCTGCTCATCTACTCCTCCATGGCCGTCTACACCCTGGCCTTCTTCGCACACATCGCCGAGTGGGTCCTGGGCAGCCGCAGCAAGGTCGGCCGGACCGCCGCCGCCCTCACGCAGCAGGCGGCGGGCGCGGCCGCCGCCGTGACCGTGCAGGTCAAGCAGGCGGCCGGGGCCACCGCGGTCCTCGACAAGCCGAAGGTCGTCACGCGCTCCGCGGCCGGCACCCGGGACGTCCCGGACGGCCCCGGCGCCTCCGGTGGCACGGTCAAGGGCGACCTCTACGGCCGGATCGCCGTCTCCCTCACCGTCCTCGCCTTCGCGGTCGAGGCGGCGGGCGTGGTCAGCCGGGCCCTCGCCGTGCAGCGCGCCCCCTGGGGCAACATGTACGAGTTCTCCACCACCTTCTCGACCGTGGCGGTCGGCTCGTACCTCGGCTTCCTCCTCGCCAAGAAGAACGTGCGCTGGATCGGCCTGCCGCTGGTCACGACCGTCCTGCTCGACCTGGGCCTCGCCACCACCTGGCTGAAGACCCCCAGCGACCAGCTCGTACCGGCGCTCGACTCGTACTGGCTGTGGATCCACGTCTCCACCGCGATCTTCTGCGGCGCGGTCTTCTACCTCGCGGCCGTCGCCACCGTCCTGTACCTCTTCCGCGACTCGTACGAGAGCAAGCTCGCGAGCGGCGGCACGCCGAGCGCCTTCGCCCGCTCCGTCCTGGAGCGGCTGCCCTCGGCGGCCTCGCTCGACAAGTTCTCGTACCGGGTCAACGCGGCCGTCTTCCCGCTGTGGACCTTCACGATCATCGCGGGCGCGATCTGGGCCGGCGACGCGTGGGGCCGCTACTGGGGCTGGGACGCCAAGGAGGTCTGGTCCTTCATCACGTGGGTCGGCTACGCGGCGTACCTGCACGCGCGCGCGACGGCCGGCTGGAAGGGGCGGAAGGCCGCGTACATCGCGCTCATCGCCTTCGGCTGCTTCCTCTTCAACTACTACGGCGTCAACATCTTCGTGACCAGCAAGCACTCCTACGCGGGCGTGGAGTAGGGCGGTCGGTCCTCAGGGCCGGGCGGCGGCCGGGCGCGGAGTAGCGGGTGAAGGACCCCGGGGCCACGCTGGAGGTATGAGCGAGATACCCCGGGGCAGGTGCGAGACCCACGACGGCGACACGCATCTGCTGCGGTACGTCATGGAGCTCCCGCATCCGCCGGCGGAGGTCTGGGAGGCCGTCGCCACCGCCCAGGGGCTGTCGGGCTGGCTGTGCGCGGCGGATCCGCTGGAGCCCCGGCTCGGCGGCCGGGTCACCCTCCGCTCACTGAACAGCGAGACGGTGGCCTCGGGGCGGGTGACCGCCTGGGACCCCGAGTACGTCGCCGAGTACACGGTCGATCCGCCGCACGGCCGGATCCGGTTCCATCTGGAGCCGGGGTCCGGGAGCGGCGGGTCGACCGTGCTGCGTTTCTCCACCGAGTTCCGGGGGACGCGGGAGTACCGGCTGGACTGCCTGGCGGGCTGGCACGACCACTTCGAGTGGCTCTCCGCCGCGCTGGACGGTCACCGTACGGACTGGGCCGCGTGGACGCCCGAGCGCTGGGGCGAGCTGCGGGCGCAGTACGAGCGCGACGAGGCGCCTTGGCCGAAGTGGGTGCCGTGATCCGCTGGGCCGTGTCCGGAAAGTCCCGCTCCTGCCCTTCGGGCAGACGACGCTACTTTCGAAACACGGCCTAGCCCCGCTTCGGCGGCAGGCAGGACGTGCTCGGGGGGTTCTTCTCCGGCCAGGCGATCTGGACGAAGCGCTGGGTGCCGTCCAGGGCCAGTTCCACTATGGGGACCGCCTTGTTGTAGGGGTTGCCGTAGTTGTCGAGGCAGATCCAGCCGCTCGCGCCCTGCACCCGCAGCGAGCCCTTCACCTGCGGCCACTGCGTGACCACGTCCGAGAGCTCCGGGTACTGCGCTTCCCGTGGTGTCGCCTGGCGGATCGCGTGGACCGCCGTCGCCATCGCGTCGTACGCGACGATCGCCTGCCCGTCCGCGAGCGCCACCGGCTTCTTCGAGGCGCGGGCGATGTCCGTCTCGAAGGTCGTGTACGCCACCGCCGAACCGCCCGTCGCCGGGACCGGCCGCCCGGGCGCCGGCTTCCAGGCGTCGGGGTGGGCGAGCGCGGCGTAGCGGACGGTCAGCTTCGCCTTGAGCGCGTTCCGGTCGAGCTTCTCGTCCGCGCCGAGGTACGAGCCCTCGTCGCCGGTCAGGACGGTGAAGGCGCGGTCGGTGCAGCCGCGCGATCCGAGCGCGTTGATGAACTGGCGGAGCTGGGTGTGGCGGCCCGCGAAGAAGACCGTCTCGGCGCGGGTGTCGCAGATCAGATGGGTGATCTGGCGGAAGGTGTTGGCGGTGGTGCCCTCGTCGGTCGGGTCGGGGGGCGAGGTGAAGAGCTGCGGCTCGTGGGGCGCGCCCTTGAGGGAGGCGGCGAAGGCGGACTTGAGGGTGTCGGTGTAGTGGTCGCCGCTGCGGGTGTCCTGGACGAGGAGCGCCTTGGCGGCGTCGACGCGGCCGAAGTGGGCGAGGGCCTTGGCCTCGTCGGTGTTGGTGGGGGAGACGCGGGCGAGGCCGGGGTAGCGGTTGTTGCCGGCGCCGGGGCCGTTGGCGATGTCGTCGGCGGTGATGGTGGTGCCGACGACGGCGATCCCGCCCTGGGTGAGGGCGGTCACCGCCTCCCGCATCTCGGTCGAGGAGGTGGCGACGCCGGAGACGACCCGCAGTTGGTCCGGGGCGCCGGTCATGGACGTGAGGCGGGCGGTGATGGCCTGCCAGTGGGCGTTGCCCCGGCCGGTGTTGGCGAGGACGAGCCGGATCTTCGGGGTCTGGCTGTTCGACTCGTGGTTGGCGCGGTACTGGTAGGCGTAGGCGCCCTGGACCTCGTGGAGCACCTTGGTCCGCATGCCTCCGTCGGGGGAGGTCAGGGGCAGGAGCACGGCGACGGTCGCGTACTCGCCGGGCTTCAGGGTCGCGTTCTCGCGGCCGATGGCCCCGGCGACCTCGGTGAGTTCGGGTATGCCGAAGTCGTGGCCGTCGCCGTTGACGCCGACGCACTCGGAGCTGCCCTCGGGGCGTTCGACGCCCGTCGCGCAGGAACGGTCCTCCGGAGTGGTGAGCCGGGTGATCCCGTATCCGCCGAGACCGATGACGACGGCGGCGGTGACGAGTGAGGCGACGAGCTTCTGGCGGGGTGTACGGACGCGGCGGCGCAGCCCTTCGGGGAGCCGGTCGGTCAGACGGTCGGGCATGGCGTCAGACTCCGTCCTCGCGGCCCGGCGGCAGCGAGAGCTCCCGCCAGGCGCGGATGTCGCGCGGCCAGTGGGTGGCCGCGTCCCAGAGCGAACCGCTGCCCGTCAGATGGCGGCCGGACAGCCGGCGCAGCTCGTGCGCGAGCCGGTCGGCGACGTCGTCGTCGGGCAGTGCGAGCGGATCGGTGAGCAGCCATACGGCGTGCAGCAACCGCCGTACGGAAAGGTGCAGTTCGGTGCTGTCGGCGTCGAGTCCGGCCGGGAGTTCGCCCGTCGGGGACTGGCCGAGGGCGATCGCCCGGCGCGGGTCGGGCCCGGGCCGGTTCCGCTCGCGGGGGTACGGGGCGGCGGCGACGAACCGCAGCCGCCCGAGCCAGCCGAGGACGTCCTGCTCGGGGAAGGTGACCCGCAGGTGGGTGACGGCCTCCTCGGTGCGGCCGAGCGCGAGGTCGTGATGGAGCCGGTACGGGCCGGGGTCGGGCCCGTAGTGCCGGTGCAGGGTCTCGTGGACCGCGTGCCAGGCGGCGTAGCGCGGATGGTCGTCGTCCTCGAAGCGGAGCCGGTGCAGGAGCAGGGCGCGCAGGAGCGGGTCGGCGACGAAGTGCCGGGGCCCCTCGGCCCAGTCCTCGGAGCGGAGCTGGTCGCGGACGCGCAGCGCCACGTCCCCGTCCAGGGACTCGGCCTGGAGCCGGGCGTGGGCGAGGAGCCGCGCGGACTCCTCGTCGTGGGTGGCGGCGAGCACGGCGTAAGGTCCCGGCCGCCGGACGGGGAGCAGCTCGGCGAGGAGGGTGGGGGCGACGGGTACCGGCGGGGCGTCCTCGCGCAGCTCGACCGTCAGGTCGAGGAGCCCGCCGGGGGTGAGGCCGGCCCGGAGCTCCGCCGGGGCCTCGCCTGCGGCCCGGCCGAGGAGGGCCACGCCGAGCGGCCGGCCGCCGGTCAGCCGGTGGACGGCGCGGGCGAGTTCGGCGGGGGTGCGGCCGGCCGGGTCGTGGTGGTCGAAGGCGGTGCGGGTCTGGGCGGGGGAGAGCGGGGTGAGCTCGACGGCGAGGATGCCGGAGCCGACGCTCGTCCCGCGCGGGCAGGGCGCGCGGTGCGCGGTCTCCGGCAGCCGGGTCCGGGTGGCGTGCCGCAGCCCCTCGTGCTCGCGGACCCGGGAGGCGGCGAGGACGACGACCCGGTCGCGGCGGCCGCCGGCGCGGGCGCGCAGGATCGGTTCGACGAGCTGCCGGCCGAGGTCCTCGTGGGCGTTGTCGAGGAGGAGGACCGGCCTGCCGATCCGGGTGCCGCGCCGGAGGCCCGTATAGGCGTGGAGCAGGTCCTCGGTGAGGGCGCCGACGAGGAAGTCCTCGGCCTCGCGGCGGCGCCGGCCGCCCTGCTCGAAGTCGATCGCGAGCTGCCGGAGGCCGGCCTTGCCCCGGCCGCCGGCGTTGCGGTAGGTGCCGTACCAGTTCTCGGAGGCGCGCTGGAACCGGCCGAAGACCTCTTCGAGCACGGTCTCCACGGTCGCCTCGGCGAGGAGCCCGGCCATCGGGACGGTGGCCTCGGCGAAGGTGGCGGCCAGCTTGGCGAGCACCTTGGAGACCCAGTTCCCGGCGGCGCCCTTTGTCGCGTCGACGGTCGCGAGCAGCGGCCCGAGCCGGAACAGGTCGGTCCTGGCCCGCTCGTCGTCCTCCTGGGACCAGCCCAGCGAGGCGACGGCCACGAGTCCGAGCGACAGCCTCGGGAACTGCACCGGCTTCGCGGCGAGCACCTTCGGCGACAGCTGGACGGCGAGCTCGGTGAGCGCCCCGGTGACCTGGCTCCAGCCGGGGCCGTGGTCGGCGGGCGGCTCGACGCGCGCGCAGTCGAGCAGCGCCAAGGGCGTGTAGCCCTTGTAGCGGTTGCGGACCTCCTTGAGCAGGGCGGTCTTCCCCATGCCGCGTCCGCCCGTGAACACCGTGACCGGCGGATCGTCGCCGTGCTCGTACGCGACCCGTGCGGCGCCGTGCCGGGTGAGTCCGCTGAGCCGTGCGACCAGACCGCCGTCGTGCAGGACCGCCTCGCGGCCGTAGAGCTCCCTGTCCACCCGACATCCCCCTGCTTTCCCTGCTTCCCCCTGGTACCCCACGAGATGTGCCCCGTCACATCATCAAGTGCAGGATATCGACAGCGTGTTGGGATCACGCCAGCCTTTGCGAGGTTCGCCGGGGCGAGCGCCTCAGACGAGACCGTCCCAGCCCCAGCGCGGGGTGGGGCCGGGGTCGCCGAGGTCGGTCCCCGGGGCCGAGGCGGAGACGTCCTTGGCGATCCGGGTGCCCCAGTCGAAGTACTCCATCACCCGGCGGCGCAGCAGGGCGTCGTCCGGCAGCTCCTTCTCCACGGCCGCCGTCATCAACTCCATCCAACGCAGCCGCTGTTCCTCGGTGATGCCGAGCCCGAGATGTGCCCGGAGCAGGGCCTGGTGCCCGCCGTGCCCGGCCGTGAACCCGGCGGGCCCCGAGAAGACCTCCGCCAGCCACACGGCCACGTGCTCCACGTGGGTGGGGGTGAAGTCGACGAAGACGGGCGCGAGGAGGGGATCGGCCAGGACCCCCTCGTAGAACGTCGCGGAGAGCCGGCGCAGCGCGTCGGCGCCACCCACGGCCTCGTACAGGGTGTTCGTGTGCTCGGCGCTCATGGGGCCTCCGGGGGGTGGTGGTCCGGTACGTGTCGCCCCAGCTTTCACCCAACGCGGCCGGGATCCAAGGATGTTCACTCTCGGCGGGGCAGTGGCGTCTACACCTCTTCCCCGATGTCCTCGTGCCAGAGCGCGGGGTGCGCGGCGACGAACTCCCGCAGGAGCGTGGCGCACGCGGGATCGTCGAGGACGAGCACCTCGACGCCGTGCCGGGCGAGCCAGTCGTGGCCGCCGTGGAAGGTCTCCGCCTCGCCGACGACGACCCGCGAGATCCCGAACTGCCGGACGAGGCCGGAGCAGTACCAGCACGGCGACAGGGTGGTGACCATGGTCGTCCCCCGGTACGAGCGCTGCCGCCCGGCGTCCCGGAAGGCGGCGGTCTCGGCATGCGTCGACGGGTCCCCGTCCTGCACGCGCCGATTACGCCCGCGCCCGAGAAGCACGCCGTCGGCCCCGTAGAGCGCGGCCCCGATCGGAATCCCACCTTCCGCGAGCCCGGCGCGAGCTTCGTCGAGGGCGGTGCGGAGCCAGCGCTGTGCCTGTTGCTTGTCCATGGACGTGACTCTTCCCCGGCGGGGCGCCGGCATCACGTACCGCTCGACTCCACGCGGGAGGCTTCGGGGCCCGCGCGGGCGTCGCTCCGGCTGGATACGCTGGCCGGGGCACCCCTTGGAGGACATGGTGACGACACAGCCTGACCGCGCCGGAGGACTCATCCCGCGCCCCGAGCGGACTCCCACCGCTCTGCGGGCAGCCCTCGCGGTCGTCGCTCCCGGGCGGCTGCCCGAGATGGACGCCAGCCAGCGTGAGGCCGTGACGGAGGCCATCGAACAGAGCGACATCACGCCTCTGCGCATGTTCCTGAGCCAGTGGGCAGCCGTCATCGAGATCGAGCGATTCCCCGACACCGCCCGCGAACTGCGCCGCGCCGAGTATCTGGCCCAGATCTCCGAGGACCCGGAGGAGAGCCGCCGGTACGTGCGAACGGCCGGGGACATCATCCGTGCCGCGCACAAGGCGGTGGGCGGGTGAGCTGGGGCTGGGAGTACGACCCCGGCGAGGAGTACGTCATCGGGGGCGCGCCGCCGTCCTTCGTCGCCGAAGTGGAGAAGAGGGCGGACGAGCTGATCAGAGCCGCGGAAGCCCTCCACCTCGACGGCACCCTGTTCCAGGGGGAGAACCCCAGGAGTGAACACGTGCGGGTTCCCGGCGGGATGTTCGTCTTCCTCCTCGTCCCGCGATACGAACGCGGATACGTCCTCCAGGTGACCTACCTCTGAGGGCCGGTCCCTTACCCGCCGGCGGTCGGGGTGACGTAGGAGCCCTTGCCGCGCACGGTGATCACGAGCCCGCGATCCCGGAGTTCCTGGGTGGCCCGCCGGGCGGTGAGCCGGGCTACGCCGTACTCCTCGGCCAGGCGGTTCTCGGAGGGGATGGGGCGGTCTGGGGCGAGAGCGCCCGAGGCGATCTGCTTGGCGATGATCTCGGTCAGCTGGATGTAGAGCGGGGTGGCACTCTGCGGGTCCAGGGGGCCGGGCGGCGTGGGGTTATCGCTCATGTGTCCAACGTAGTGCGATAGGCATCTACACGATTGGGTGGATCTCTCTGCACTTGTCTATAGAGGGCTATGGGGAAGCGCTAGGTTCCTCGGGCAAGCGAAGACCCCGGCGACCGCTGGTACCGGTCCCGGGGCATGGCCGCCAACTAGCAACGGAGTTGATGACGTGCGGAACCCTATCGCGCGCGTACTGGGCAGGGCGCTGATCCCCGTACTGCTCGGACTGCTGATGCTGACCCTGCCGGCCACCGGCAGGCACCGGCCTCGCCGGGTGGCCCATCCCCGCCCTGCTGCGCCGTCCCCCGCGCCCCGACACCGTGCGCCCTCTCGGCGGTCGCCCTACGCCGTCGAGCAGACCGCGCTCCTCGACGGCGCCCGATCGCCCCTGGAGCGCCCCTACCTGGCGGCGGACTCGGCGCGGACCGTGCAGCGGCGGCGCCGGCGGGCGCTGTGGCTGGCGACCGTCGGGGTGGACGTCGACCACCGGAACATCCACGCCGGGAGCACCCGATGAGCCGCTGTGGAGCGCGGCGGTCCGTGATCGACGTCGCTGAGGTGGTGCGGCCCGTGTGGGGCGGCTCGGTCTGCGTGCTCGCCGTGGGGCACGACGGTCCGCACCGCGACCGCGCGGGCGACGGCTGGTGGGTGACACCGGAGATCGCCGACGCGGTGACCGTGTCCCTGCTGACCCGCACCCTGGCTTCCGCGCCGGAGCCGGAGTTCCGCTCGCCGCGCTGCGTCGTCGGCCGCCACGACCGCTGCCGGGACGGGGTCCGTCGCGACAGTGGCGTACCGGGGGTCCGCTACCTCGTGTGCGGGTGCCTGTGCCATCCGGCGCCTCCTAGCCTGCCCTGACCCTGCTTGTGGAGCCGACAGGTCGCCCTACGCACGACCGCGCCCCGGAGCAGGAGTACCTCGAACGGCCGGCGGCCTGTCAGTGCGGCGGCGGTGCCGGGTTCAGGGCGTTGCCCACGCTGCAGCCGCCCTCGCCGGGCATGCGCTGGATACGGGACGGTGTCCACACCTCGGTGGCGCCGGGGGACACGCGGGCGAGGAGGCAGTCCTGCGCGTCGAAGCCGTTGCCCTTGAGCGACAGGTGGACGCCGACCCGGCCGCCGTCCGCCCGCACCTCGGTGCGGATCGCCGGGTCCAGGTCCAGGGCGGCGAGCGTGCGGCGTATCTCGGCCTCGTCCACCCGGCCGCCCTTCGGCACCCGGGGGAGTTTCGCGCGGAGTTCCTCGTACGGCAGCCGGGGCGGTTCGGGGGGCGGGGAGAAGTGCAGGGGCGGGCCGGCGGGGCAGTCCACGTCGCTGGGGTCCTCGCGCCACTCCGTCCTCGGGGACACCCGTACCGCGAAACAGGGGTGCACGACGATCTCTTCGACGTCGAACCAGCTGTTGTACGCCGAGCCGGACGTGCGGACGACGATCTCGACGCCGTCCCCGTCGTGCGTCGCGGTCCCCGTCACCCGCATGACGTCGACCCCGTCGAGGAGGGAGGCCGAGCGTCCGACCTCCTCGGCCGTGCGCGGGCGCTGGCTGTAGAGGCGCTCGCCCACCCTCCTGGCCGCGTCCCGCGCGACGTCCGTCGCCTCGTCCTCGGAGTTCTCGACCACCCCGCAGCCGGCTATGAGCAGCAACAGCGGGGCGAGCGGCAGCAGTCGGCGCATGTGGCCACCCTTCAGGCGCCGCGCACGGCGGGCAAGCGCTCACGTACTCAGGTCGGGGTAGGTGATCGTACTCGGCGGGTGCGGAGCGTTCGTCGCCGGCCGAGGGCCGCGCGAGGGCCTCACTCAACGCTATCGTTCGGTGACTATGAGGATCGACGATGTGGCTCTGGCGGCCGCTTCGGCGGCTGTCGTCCTGCTGGCGGTGCCGGCGCCCGTCCGCGCGGCTTCGGTCGCCGCCCCGCACAAGTGCGAGACGGGTCAGTCCGATTCGCGTGGCCGCTCGTCGGTGGACGGCGGCGAGATCGCGTGGGACGACGAGTCGAAGTTCGACGACGCGCGCGAGCACGCGGTCAAGGTCTGGACGGCGGGCACCCTCACGCGGGTGAAGGTCAGGCCGGACGGTGCGACGACCTACGCCGATCTGGAATGGCGGGACACCAGCCAGACCGGGAAGGGCTGGAAGTCCGTCTACGGCAAGTGGGACCCGAACACCGGCACGGACCATCTGTGGTTCAACAGGGCCTACCTGGACGACGGGAAGAAGTACGGGACGAACGAGCACCGCAGACGGGTCGCCGCCCACGAGTTGGGGCACGCACTCGGCTTCTGCCACAAGGAGTACGGCTACGGGCAGTACCCCTCGGTGATGTGGGCGGACTACGGCCTCATCGAGGGCAAGCGCATCAACGGCCCGACCTCGAACGACGTCAAGGCCTATCACGCACTGTGGGGACGACCATGAACAAGAAGGCGACGGCCCTCGCCGTGGGCGCGGTGGCCGCCGGAGCGCTGGCGCTGGGCGGCTGGTTCGGCTACCAGCACCTGGAGGAGCAGGCCGGGGCGGGCGAGGTCCTGCGGGGGTACGACGCCTACACCCCGGTGGGCACGGCGCCGCACTCCGAGAACGTGTTCACCGGGCGGGTGGTGGCGTTCGAGGAGCAGCGGGAGATCGAGTACTGGACGACGGACATCTACCGGGTCGACGTGGTCTCGGTGCTGCGCGGGAACGTGCGGGGCACGGTGCTCGTCCCGTTCGCCTCGGACGAGGAGCCCGGTCAGCGGCTGGTGGACGGCGAGACGTACGTGTTCGCGACCCAGGCGAAGGACGCCGACGGGTACTGGCTGATGTACCAGGGCGAGATGAAGCCCGTGGACGACGGGCAATTGGCCGTGTGGAAGAAGGCGGCGGCGCTGCCGATGGCGCCGCAGTAGCCGGGTGCCGGGTGGGGGGCGGGGTTTGCCGCCGGGTGCGGGCTGTGGTCGGTTGCGGGGTGCCGCCGGGTGCGGACTGTGGTCGGGTGCCGGTCGCCGTCGGGGATTACCTCGGACGTCATCGACCCCGGTGCCGGTCGCTGCCACGATCGTCTGCGTACGGACCCGACCGACCGGAAGGACACCAACGCCATGCAGGCCTACGCCATAGCGAAGCTGTACAACGTGACCCCGCACGCCGACGTCGTCGAGTACATCGAGCGCATCCCCGCCACCTTCGAGCCGTACGGCGGCCGCTTCCTCGTCCACGGGGCCACGCACGAGGTGAAGGAGGGCGACTGGAGCGGGCCGGTGGTGGTGATCGGGTTCCCCGGGATCGCCGAGGCGCGGGCCTGGTGGGACTCGCCCGCGTACCAGGAGATCGCGCCGCTGAGGTCCCGGCACATCGACGGCGACATCGTGCTGGTCGGAGGCGTCGCCGAGGACTACGACCCGGCCGCCACCGCGAAGGCCTTGCGGGACGCCCTGCCCGCTGCCGAATAGCGCCCCGGGTCCGGGTGTCCGGGGGGCGCATCGGCGGGGCCGATCGGCCGCCTATCGGCCCCGCCCATCGGCCCCGCCCATCGGCCCCGCCGATCGCTCCCATCGGGAGGACCCCCCACTGGCCCGTGGACCGGGCCCCGGCCCCCTCCGTAGCGTCGCGGTCATGAGAAACGAGACCAGGGGAACCGTCGAACTCACCCTCGCCATGGTGCTCTCCGGCACGCTCGGCGTCTTCGTCGTCGAGTCCGGGGCGTCGCCCTTCGAGGTGGTGTTCTTCCGCTGCTTGTTCGGGGCCGTCGCGCTCGGGGCGTACAGCCTCGCGCGGGGGTTCTTCACCGGGCACGGGTTCACCCCGAGGAAGCTCGGACTCGCCGCGCTCGGCGGGGTGTTCATCGTCTTCAACTGGGTGTTCCTCTTCGAGGCGTACGAGGCCACCTCGATCTCCCTCGCCACCGTCGTCTACCACACGCAGCCGTTCTTCCTCGTGCTGCTCGGCGCGGTGTTCCTGCGGGAGCGGATCTCCGGGGCGAAGCTCCTGTGGCTGGCCGTCGCCTTCGGCGGGCTCGTGCTCGTCTCCGGGGTACGGCCCGGGGACACCGCCTCCCTCAAGGGGCTCGGGTTCGCGCTCGCCGCCGCCGTTCTCTACGCCCTCGCGACCTTCGTCACCAAGCGCGTCACCGGCGTACGGCCGCATCTCGTCGCGCTCGTCCAGGTCCTCGTCGGGCTGCCGCTGCTCCTGCCCTTCGCCGACTTCGGAGCCGCCGCCGGGCTCGGGGCCGGGTGGCTGTGGCTCGTGGGGCTCGGGCTCATCCACACCGGGCTGATGTACGTGCTCATGTACGCCGCCTACGCCAAGCTGCCCACCGCCAAGATCGCCGTCCTCGCCTTCACCTACCCGGCCGTCGCCATGGGCGTCGACTGGGCGGTGTACGGGCACCACATCGGGCTCGTCCAGGCGCTCGGCGTCCCGCTCATCGTTCTCGCCAGTCTCAAGGTCACGCTGGCCGGGTCTGCTCGGACACCAGTCGCCGCGCCTGCTCCACGAACAGCCGGACATGCGCCGGAAGCTTCTTCCCCCGCCGCCACGCGAGCTGTGTGAAGAGGGTGAAGGGGGCCTCCCAGTGCAGGGCGGTCAGGGTGCCCGAGGCCAGCTCCTCCGCGACCGCCACGCGGGGGAGCAGCGCCACGCCCAGGCCCGAGGCCACCCCGCGCTTGGTCGCCTCGATCGTGCCGAACTCCATGAACGGCGGCGCCCACTCCCGCAGCTCCTCCTCGAAGAGGTCGCGGTACGGGCAGCCCGGCTCGGTGCCCACCAGGTGGGCCGCCGCCAGGTCCGCGCTCGTGAGTCCCGTACGCCCCACCAGGGGGTGGCCGGGGCCGGCGACCAGGACCAGGGGCTCGGGCGCGAGGACCTCCGACTCCAGGCCCTCGTGCTCCGTGCCGGGCTCCATCAGGAAGCCCACGTCGTACGTGCCCTGCCGCAGCGCCTGCCGGGTCGCGTCGCCGAGGGTGGGCCGCAGCGTCAGCCGTACCTTCGGGTAGCGGTGGTGGAAGTACTCCAGGAGCGGCGGCAGCCGGTAGGAGGTGAGGGACTCCATCGTGCCCACGGCGATCGTTCCCGAGGGTTCGGCGGCGGTCGCGACGGCCGTCCTCGCCTCCTCGGCCAGCTCCGTCATCCGGCGGGCGTACGGCAGGAGCCGCTCCCCTGCCTCGGTGAGCCGGATACGGCTGCCGAGCCGCTCGAAGAGCTCCACGTCGAGCGACGACTCCAGGGAGCGGATCTGGCCGGTGACGCTGGACTGGGCGTAGCCGAGGTCGGCGGCGGCCCGGGTGAAGGAGAGGACGTCGGCGACCTTCTCGAAGGTGAGGAGGAGTCGCAGCTCCATCAGCTCTCGGTGTCCTCGCCGCTCTCGCGCTTCCTCAGCTCCTCCTCGCGGCGGCGCAGGTCCGCCTCCCAGTCCTGGAGCGCGGACTCGGCGTCGTCGGTCGTCGACGACGGCTTCGACGTGCTCTCGTCCTTCAGGGACTTCAGGAACTCGGGGTTGTCGTCGGGGGCGACCCAGCCGCCCGCGCCGCCCCGGGCCCGTGGCCGCCGGTCCTTGCCCGCGACGATCCAGCCGATCGCGCCGACCACGGAGAACAGCAGGACGACGATGGCCCAGACCGGCTTCGGAAGGTGCTTGACCTCCTCTTCAGGGGTGTTCAGGCAGTCGATGAAGGCGTAGATCATCAGCGCCAGAGGCAGGATGAAAAGCAGCGCCCTGAGCATGTGGGACAGCCCCCTGGAAGCGGTGGCGGGGGCGCGTTTCGGCGGCCCCGGTGACAGGTCCAGGGTAGCCGGTGACCGATACTGGCCCTTATGGCTTACGACGATCTCCGCTCGCTGCTCAGGGCCCTTGAGCGCGAAGGCGACCTCAAGCGCATCAAGGCCGAAGTCGACCCGTACCTGGAGGTCGGAGAGATCGTCGACCGGGTGAACAAGGCAGGAGGCCCGGCGCTCCTCTTCGAGAACGTCAAGGGCTCCTCGATGCCGCTCGCGATGAACGTCTTCGGGACCGACCGCCGGCTGCTCAAGGCCCTCGGCCTGAAGTCGTACGGCGAGATCAGCGAGAAGATCGGCGGGCTGCTCAAGCCCGAGCTTCCGCACGGTTTCGTCGGGGTCCGCGAGGCCTTCGGCAAGCTCGGTTCGATGGTCCACGTGCCGCCGAAGAAGGTGAAGTCCGACGCCGCGCCCGTGCAGGAGGTCGTACTCACGGGGGACGACGTCGACCTCGACGCGCTCCCGGCGCTCTTCACCTGGCCCAAGGACGGCGGCTCCTTCTTCAACCTCGGGCTCACCCACACCAAGCACCCCGAGACCGGCGTGCGGAACCTCGGGCTCTACCGCCTCCAGCGGCACGACAAGCGCACCATCGGCATGCACTGGCAGATCCACAAGGACAGCCGCAACCACTACGCCGTCGCGGCGGCGAAGGGGGAGCGGCTGCCGGTCGCCATCGCCTTCGGCTGCCCGCCGGCCGTGACGTACGCCTCGACGGCGCCGCTGCCCGGTGACATCGACGAGTACCTCTTCGCCGGCTTCGTGCAGGGCAAGCGGATCGAGATGGTCGACTGCAAGACCGTCCCGCTCCAGGTCCCCGCGCACGCCGAGGTCGTCATCGAGGGGTGGCTGGAGCCGGGCGAGACGCTGCCCGAGGGGCCCTTCGGCGACCACACCGGGTTCTACACGCCGCAGGAACCGTTCCCCGCCCTGACGATCGACTGCGTGACCATGCGGAAGCGTCCGCTGCTCCAGTCGATCGTCGTCGGCCGGCCGCCGACCGAGGACGGGCCGCTCGGGCGGGCCACGGAGCGGTTCTTCCTGCCGCTCCTCAAGATCATCGTGCCGGACATCGTCGACTACCACCTGCCGGAGTCGGGCGGCTTCCACAACTGCGCGATCGTCTCGATCGACAAGAAGTACCCGAAGCACGCGCAGAAGGTCATGCACGCCATCTGGGGCGCGCACATGATGTCGCTGACCAAGCTGATCATCGTGGTCGACAAGGACTGCGACGTGCACGATCTGCACGAGGTGTCCTGGCGGGCCCTCGGCAACACCGACTACGCCCGTGACCTGACCGTGGTCGAGGGGCCGGTCGATCACCTCGACCACGCCTCGTACCAGCAGTTCTGGGGCGGCAAGGCCGGGATCGACGCCACCAGGAAGCTGCCCGAGGAGGGCTACACCAGGGACGGCGGCTGGCCGGACATGGTGGAGTCCGACCCGGCGACGGCGGCCCTCGTGGACCGCCGCTGGAAGGAGTACGGGCTGTGACCACGGCCGCCGTACCGGGCGCACAGCCGGGGCGTACGAAGGCGTTCCTGCGGCTCGTGATGATCGAGCACTCGGTCTTCGCGCTGCCCTTCGCGTACACCGCCGCGCTCACCGCGATGTTCCAGCTCGACCGGAACATCCACTGGTGGACGCTCTTCCTCGTCACCGTCTGCATGGTGGGCCTGCGGACCTTCGCCATGGCCTGCAACCGGATCATCGACCGCGAGATCGACGCCCGCAATCCCCGGACGGCCGGGCGCGAGCTCGTGACCGGGGCCGTGTCCGTGCGGTCCGCGTGGACCGGGGCCGGGATCGCCGTCGTGGTGTTCCTCGGGGCCGCCGCGCTCCTCAACCCGCTCTGCCTGGCGCTCGCGCCGCTCGCCGTCATCCCGATGGTCGTCTATCCGTACGGCAAGCGGTTCACGAACTTCCCGCACGCCATCCTCGGACTCGCCCAGGCCATAGGGCCCATCGGCGCCTGGCTCGCCGTGACCGGCGAGTGGTCCTGGGACGCGGTCATCCTGGGTCTCGCGGTCGGCGTCTGGATCGGCGGCTTCGACCTGATCTTCGCCTGCCAGGACGTCCAGGCGGACCGGGCCCACGGCGTCATGTCCGTCCCGGCGCGCTTCGGGATCCCGGCCGCGCTGTGGGGCGCGCGCGCCTCGGCGGTCGTGACGACGGGTCTGCTCGTCTGGTACGCCCTCGCGACCGACGCCGGGCTCTTCTTCTGGGTCGGCCTCGTGATCGTGGCGGCCGCCTTCTGCTACGAGCACTCGATCGTGAAGCCGACCGACCTGTCCCGGCTGAACCGGGCGTTCTTCACGGTCAACGGCTTCATCGGGATGGCGCTCTTCGTGTGCGCCCTGCTGGATCTGCTGGTGCGCGGGCTGTCCCTCTGAACCGTCCGGGCCGTCACTCGGCCTGGGGCGCGAAGCGGTCCAGGAGGGCGTCGAGGCCGAGGGCCAGACCCTCCAAGGCGCCGCGCCGGGCGAGTGCCGGGGCGGCGCCGCGCAGGTGCGGCAGGTCGCGGGCCGGCATGCGGTGCAGGCCGAGGCGGAAGGCGGGCTCGGGCTCGTCGGGGTTGTCGACCATGGCCCGCAGGTCCCCGAGGATGTAGCCGAGGACCCAGCTCGTGACGGCCCGGAACGCCATGACGGTGGCGTCCTCGTCCAGGCCCGCCCGGCCCAGGAGGGCCAGGATCCGCTCGTGGTCCCTGAGGACGGCGAGCGGGCGGCGGGCGAGCGGGACCGCCAGCATGCGCGTGGCCAGGAGCGGGGCCACCTGGGGGTGCGCGAGGGCGACCCGGTAGGTCGCGGCGGCGATCCGGTGCAGCTCGTCCCGCCATCCGGGTGCCTCGGCGGAGGCGGCCAGCCGTTCCTCCAGCTCCGTGTACAGCGCCTCGACCAGCCCGTCGAGCAGCGCGTCCTTCCCGGCGGCGTACCGGTACAGCGCCATGGCCTCCACCCCGAGCTCCGCGCCCGTCCTGCGCATGCTCAGCGCGGACAGCCCCTCGCGGTCGACCAGCTCCAGGGCCGTCGCGAGCACGCGCTCGCGGCTCAGCCGGCCGTAGCGCCCGTGGTCGCCGGCGCGCCGGCCGGGCGCCTTGCGCCCCGGTGCGGAGTTCTTCCCGACCGGTGCGGAGTTCTTCCCCACCGGTGCGGGGTTCTCCCCGACCGGTGCGGGGTCCTTCTCGATCGCCATGTTCCCGCCTTGACCGTGGAATGCCCGGGGATAAAGTGTACGTATACGTCGTAAACGTCCGGTGTGCACCGATTCAATCCCGGAGCCATCATGACCACTCACCCGACTCTCCGGCAGAACACCGACTCCCAGGCCGGCTCCCTGCCCGAGTCCCTGCTCGATCCCCAGCCCGTCGACCATCCGCTCCGTCGCGCCACCGACCCCGCGCCGCATCCGATGCGGCGCGCCGAGGACAAGGCCCCGGCCCGGCCCGCCGTGAGCCTGGTGATCCCGGCGCTCAACGAGGCGCGCAACATCCCCTGGGTCTTCGAACAGATCCCGGACTGCGTCGGCGAGGTCCTGCTGATCGACGGCGACTCCCACGACGCCACGGTCGGCGTGGCGACCCGGATCCTGCCCACCGTCCGCAGCCTGCGGCAGGACGGGAAGGGCAAGGGGAACGCGCTGCGCACCGGCTTCCTCGCGGCGCGCGGCGAGTACGTGGTGATGATGGACGCCGACGGCAGCATGTCCCCGGCGGAGATCCCGCACTTCGTGCACTTCCTGGAGAACGGCTACGACTTCGTCAAGGGCTCCCGCTTCGTCGAGGGTGGCGGCTCCCTCGACATCACCCGCTTCCGGCGGCTCGGCAACCGCGCCCTGCTCGCCCTCGTGAACCGGCTCTACGACGCCACGCTGACCGACCTCTGCTACGGCTTCTGTGCGTTCCGCCGCAGCTTCCTCGACCAGCTGGACCTGCACGCCACCGGGTTCGAGATCGAGGCCGAGATGATCGTGCACGCGCTGCGCTCCGGCCTGCGGATCGCCGAGGTCCCGAGCCTCGAACTGCCCCGCCGCAACGGCCGGTCCAACCTGCACGCGATCTCCGACGGCCGGCGGGTGCTGCGGACGCTCCTGTCCGAGCGCCCGGGTGCTCAGCAGGCGTCCGCCCCACGGGGGCGGAGCGCGTCGTGACGGTCCGCCCGCTCGCGCTGACCGCGCCCCTGCCGGTCGTGGACATCGACCTCGCCGAGCCCGGGGCGTTCCGGCGCCCCGGCGGCGGGCCGCGTGTCGGACCGTCGGGCCGCGCGCTCGGTCTCGTACGGCTCCAGGGCCGTCCCTCCAGGGCGAGGAGCGAGTCCAGGCAGTCGCGGAGCATCGCGGTGCGGTTCCTCGTGGCGACGACCACGCTGATCACGGGCGCCGCCTCACCGGCGGCCCGGTACGGCTCGTCGCCGCCGAAGCCCTCGTCGATGGCGGCGCACACCGTCGTCCCGCTGATGGTCCTGAACAATCTGGGCGCCGAGCAGAGCGCCTACTTCTCGCTCGCCTGGATCGTCGGCTACGTGCTCTACCTGGTCTCCCGCAATCTCGGCAGCTCCCTCGTCGTGGAGGCCGTGAGCCATCCCGAGCGGCTGGTCGAGCACGCGGTGCGGATGCTGCGCCACACGGGACTGCTGCTCGGCGCGGCCATCGTCCTCGTCGCCGCGCTGGCGCCGCAGATCCTCTCCTTCTTCGGCCCCGAGCACGCCGAGCACGGATCCACCCTGCTGCGGCTGCTCGCCCTGTCCGCCCTGCCGAACATCCTGGTCAGCCTCGCCATCGACGTATGGCGGGCGCGCCGGCGGCTGCGGTGGGCGGTCGGGGTGCAGGTCGTGATGTGCGTACTGGTCCTGGGGCTCACCAAGCTGCTGCTGCCGACGCTCGGGATCACCGGGGCGGGCGTCGCCTGGCTGGTGACCATGTGCCTGCTCGCCACTCCGCTGCTGATCTGGCGGAAGCGCTGGCTCACGACCGGATCCGGGAGGTCCTCGTGAGCACCGACATCCGCGCCGGTTCCGGCCTCGTGCCGAGCCTGACCGTCGTCGTCTGCGCCTACACCCTCGACCGCTGGGACGACCTGCGGACGGCGATCGGCTCGCTGGCGGCCCAGCGGCGCCCCGTGGAGGAGACGGTGCTGGTCGTCGACCACTGCCGTGAGCTGTACGCGAGGGCGTCCGCCGCCTTCCCCGGCTTGCGGGTGCTCGCCAACCGCGAGCGCCAGGGGCTGTCCGGGGAGGAGGCCGGGAGGAGGGTGGGAAGTACGCCGGAGAGGGCGGCGAGGGCGCCGGAGAGCGCGGGGGAGCGTGCCGCGCCCGGGCCTGGCTTTTCGCGGCCGGATAGGCTCCCTGTCGTGGAGTCGCAGGAGATGAAGAGTCGTCGGCCCTGGGTGGTGGGGGTTTCCGGCGCGTCGGGTACGCCGTACGCCGCCGCCGTACTGAGGGGGCTGCTCGCCGCGGGCGAGAGCGTCGACCTCGTCGTGTCGCGGGCCTCGCGGCTCACGCTCCTCGACGAGACGGGGATCTCCTTCCGGGACGCGCACTGGCGCGAGGACCTCGGGACCTGGCTGGCGCGGGGCGCCGACGGGAAGCCCGACACGTTCGACGTGTCCTCGTCCGGCCTGGCGGACGTGCGGTACTGGGCGGCCGGGGATCTGGCCGCGGGGCCGTCCTCGGGTTCGTACCCGGCGAAGGGGATGCTGGTGGTGCCGGCCTCGACCGCCGCGGTGGCGGGAGTGGCGCTCGGTCTCTCGAAGGACCTGCTGCAGCGGGTCGCGAGCGTGACGCTCAAGGAGCGCCGGACGCTGGTCGTCGCCGTGCGGGAGACCCCGCTGAACGGTCAGACGCTGAAGCACATGGTGACGCTGGACGAGGCGGGCGCCGTGGTGCTGCCCGCCTCTCCGGCGTTCTACGCGGGGGCGACGCACATCCAGGATCTGGTGGACTTCGTCGCCGGGCGGGTGCTGGACGCGGCGGGAGTGCCGCACCAGCTGTACCGCCGGTGGAAGGGAGAGCTTGGTGGGGCTCTCCCTGCTGATTAGCGCTTCTTGGCGTGCTTCTTCGCGGCGCGCTTCGAGGCGGAGGTCGACTGGTGGGCACGCGAGCGGTTGGCCAGATCCTGCAGCTCGCGCATACGGGCGTAGGCCATCTCGATCGTGTACACGGTGAACACCACTCCTGAAAGATCGTCTTTGATCTGCTAAAAGATTCACAGGGCGTCTTCCCTGTGTACCTTAGATTCTATACCCAAACTCGCGGTATCGCTGGACAATGGAAGGCTTCATACCTATGGACGCCGTGGACAGGCAGCTCATCCAGGCTCTGCGCGAGAACGGTCGTGCCTCGTACGCCGAGCTCGGCCGGCTCGTCGGGCTCTCCGGCCCCTCTGTCACCGACCGCATCAACCGCCTTGAGGCCGCCGGGGTGATCACCGGCTACCGCGCCACCGTCGACGCCGCCTCGCTCGGCCTCGGCGTCACCGCCCTCATCGGCATCTCCCTCTCGGACGCCGCCGACCACGAGGACGTGGCCCGCCGCCTCAAGGACCTGGCGGAGATCGAGGACTGCTGGTTCATCGCCGGCGACGACTCCTTCATGCTCAAGGTCCGCGCCAGCGACGTCGACGGCCTGGAGAAGACCATTCGCCGCCTCAGCGGCACGAAGGGCGTCTCCCGCACCCGTACGACGATCGTGCTCTCCACCAAGTGGGAGAACCGGGTCGGGGACCTGCCCGAAGAGGGCTGAGAGTACGGTGGTGGAGCCTGATTTCGGAGACGTCGGAGACAGAAAAGGGAGGCGGCCGTACATGGACGCTGGACTCAAGCGCGAACTTGAGCAGAAGGTCCGGGACGGTGAGCGGCTGAGCCGCGAGGACGGCATCGCCCTGTACGAGTCCGACGACCTCGCCTGGCTCGGCGGGCTGGCCCACGAGGTCCGGACCCGCAAGAACGGCGACGTGGTGCACTTCAACGTCAACCGTCACCTCAACATGACGAACGTGTGCACCGCCTCCTGCGCCTACTGCTCCTTCCAGCGCAAGCCGGGCGAGAAGGACGCGTACACCATGCGCATCGAAGAGGCCGTGCGCCTCGCGAAGGCGATGGAGAACGAGAACCTCACCGAGCTGCACATCGTCAACGGGCTCCACCCCAACCTGCCCTGGCGGTACTACCCGCGCTCGCTCTCCGAGCTCAAGAAGGCCCTTCCGAACGTCTCCCTCAAGGCCTTCACCGCCACCGAGATCCACCACTTCGAGACGATCTCCGGGATGTCGGCCTCCGACATCCTCGACGAGCTGATCGAGGCCGGTCTGGAGTCCCTCACCGGCGGCGGCGCCGAGATCTTCGACTGGGAGGTCCGGCAGCACATCGTGGACCACCGCACCCACTGGGAGGACTGGTCCCGGATCCACCGCCTGGCGCACTCGAAGGGCCTCAAGACGCCTTCGACGATGCTGTACGGGCACATCGAGGAGCCGCGCCACCGCGTGGACCACGTGCTGCGGCTGCGTGAGCTCCAGGACGAGACCGGCGGCTTCCAGGTCTTCATCCCGCTGCGCTACCAGCACGACTTCGTCGACATGCAGGACGGCAAGGTCCGCAACAAGCTCCAGGCGCGCACCACGATGGCGACCGGGGCCGAGGCCCTGAAGACCTTCGCGGTCTCCCGGCTGCTCTTCGACAACGTGCCGCACGTCAAGGTCTTCTGGGTCATGCACGGCGTCCAGACCGCGCAGCTCGCGCTCCAGCACGGCGCGGACGACATGGACGGCTCGGTCGTCGAGTACAAGATCACGCACGACGCCGACAACTACGGCACGCCGAACAAGCTGGGCCGCGAGGACCTGCTCGAACTGATCAGGGACGCGGGCTTCCGCCCGGTCGAGCGGAACACCCGCTACGAGATCATCCGCGAGTACCCGGGTCCGGACGCGGACCGCCGCGAGTCGCCGCAGGCGATGCGGGTCTGACGACGTGTGACAGGACAGGAGGAGAAGGGCCGGCGGGGGTGTCCCCGCCGGCCCTTCTCCGCTTCCCGGCCCGCTCAGTCCTCGGCCCGCGCAGTCCTCCGCCCGCTCAGTCCTCGGCCCGCGCAGTCCTCCCTGCGCTCAGTCCTCCGTGCGCTCCACCGGGATCCACAGCTCGGCCCGCGCCGTCGTCCAGTCCTCCGACGGCACCACGGACAGCAGCTCGGGGCCCGGCCTGCTCGCGTACGGGTTGGACGGGAACCACTGGGTGAAGATGTCCCGCCACAGGTACTGCAGGGTCTGCGGGAACGGTCCCTCGTTCTCGAAGACCGCCCACGTCCCGGCGGGCACGTCGAGCGCGTCGAACTCCTCGGGCGACGGGGCGCCGCTCACCGCCCCGTGCCAGTAGTCCAGCTCCGCCCCCTCCTCCCGGCTCTCCGTGAGGTGGACGACGGCGGAGATCACCCCCGCCGGCTCCGCGTCCGACAGGCGCGCGAGCCGGTCCAGGCCCTCCTGGCCGATGGACCGGATGTGCGCGGCGATCGCCGGGTTCTCCCCCTCGTGGACGAGGGGTACCCGGGCCCTGCGCCCGACGACCCGGAAGTCCGCCCGCTCGACGACCCTGTACCGCATGGTGCTGTTCCCTTCGACGACGAGGCGGAAGGACATCCGTGGCTGGGAGCGCAGCGCGGCGCCCGTGCGGCGGGCCTCGCCGGGGCCGACGCCGTGCACCGCGCGGAACGCGCGGGCGAAGGCCTCCCCGGAGCCGTAGCCGTACCGGACCGCGATCTCCAGGAGCGTCCGCTCGCCGGCGAGCACCTCGGCGCCGGCGACGGTGAGCCGCCTGCGCCGTACGTACTCCGACAGGGGCATCCCCGCCAGCGCCGAGAAGAGGCGCCGGAAGTGGTACTCCGAGGTCGTGGCGATCCGGGCCAGCTCGGCCGGGTCGAGGCCGCCGCGGTCGTCGCGGAGATGCTCCTCGATGTGGTCCATGGCCTGGTTGAGCCGCTCCAGCACGTGTGCGTCCTTCCTTTTCCGTGTCCTCACCGTAGGAAGGGCGGGACCCCCGGGACCCGACATCCTGTGCCCGGTCCGGTCGGGTCCGCCTACGTCTCCGCCCGTGTCAGGGGCAGCAGCATGATGATGTCGTCGCGGTCGTCGCCGGGGGCGACCCGGATCGCGTCGGGGACGCGGCCGACCTCCTTGTAGCCGGACTTGGCGTAGAAGCCGTCGACGCCGGTGCCGCCCCGGCAGGTCAGCCGGATCGCCTCGACCGCCTCGAAGCCCTCGGCGGTACGGGCGGTGTGCTCGACGGCCGCCATGAGGTCGGCGCCGTATCCCCTGCCCTGGTGCCGGGGGTGGACCATCACCGTGTAGAGCCACACCCAGTGCGTCATCAGCGGGTGGGTGTTGAAGGTGAAGAAGGCGGTGGCGGCGACCTCGCCGTCCTCGTCGCGGCCGATCAGCAGGCGCGTACCGCCCTCGGCCATGGCGACGAGGTGCTTGAGCAGCGTGGGGCGGATCTCGTCGGGCGTCACGGGAGGGACGAAGCCGACGGCGCCGCCGGCTTCGGTGACATCGGCCCAGAGGGAGAGCACGCCGTCGCGCAGGGACCGGTCGACCGCCGGATCGACCTCGAAGGTAAGGGGCATATATCCATCTTATCTATTACTCGGCGAAGGGCTCAAGGGGGCCTTGATCCTTGGGTCGTCCGGTTCGGGACGGCTGGTCCGGCCTCCGCGACCGACCCGCACGCCAACCCCGCTCCCGGCGAGCGCTCCTCCCCGTGCTTCACTGGAGGGGCGCTCGTCCCGTATGGGAACTTTTCGGAACGGAAGAGTGGACTGACTGACATGCTCCGCTACTCGCTGATGCGGCTCGGCATCTTCGCCGGGTGCTTCTTCGCCCTGTGGGGTCTCGTCTACGTCGGCGTGCTGCCGCGCGGCCTGGGCGACTCGAACCTGCTCTGGGTCCTCGTCCTCTCCATCGTCATCTCCGCCCCGCTCAGCTTCGTCCTCCTGCGCAAGCAGCGCGACAGCATGAGCGTCGAGATCGTCGAGAAGGTCGACCGCGCCAAGGGCCGGCTCGCCTCGAACCGGTCGCAGGAAGACGCGCTCTAGCCCTGTAAGGGCTGCGTAAGCTTCCTCACAGATCCCCTCGGATCCACCCGGATCCCACCCACCCCAGTCGGAGCTTTCCAGGCTCCCGCCTGGGGTTTTCTGCGTTTCGGAGGCGTGGAGGGCCTCTCGGGCCTCAAAGAATGGCTTTGAGGATCTCAAAGTTCAAGTGTTAACGTGTTCGACATGACGACAGCAGTGCGCCTTCCGCATGCCGCGAGCATCCCGCTCGTGGCGCGCCTGCACGTCGATCTGTGCCGCTGTATGTCCGCGGTCTGTTGCCGCGAGCTCTGACCCGGCATCATGCAGCGGCCCGCGTGAAAACGCGTGTGTGCCGCACCCCCGTCCCGTATTTCCCGATACGCACCTGTGGAGTGTGTCTGTGTCCGCGTCCGCGACCACGCCCGAGCGGAAGTCCCCCGCTTCCTCGCGCATACCCAAGGTCCCCTTCTGGGCCCAGATCATCGCCGGTCTCGTCCTCGGCGCCCTCCTCGGCTGGATAGCCCGCAGCCAGGACGTCGTCTGGCTGAAGGAGACCCTCGGTCAGATCGGCGACATCTTCGTCCAGCTGCTCAAGCTGGCCGTCGCGCCGCTCGTCTTCTTCGCGATCCTGGTCTCGATCACCAACCTGCGGAAGGTGAACAACGCCGCCAGGCTCGCCACCCGCACCCTGCTCTGGTTCATGATCACCTCGCTGATCGCGGTCGCCATCGGCCTCGCGATCGGCCTGATCACCAACCCGGGCGCCGGCACGGGCCTCACCCCGCAGGACGGCAAGCTGCCGAAGCGCGAGGGCTCCTGGATCGACTTCCTCACGGGCATCATCCCGTCGGACGTCATCACGCCCTTCACCGAGCTGAACGTCCTCCAGATCGTCTTCATGGCCGCCGTCGCCGGCATCGCCGCCCTCAAGCTCGGCGACCGCGCCAAGCCGATCCTCACGCTCTCCGAGTCGATCCTGGAGCTCCTCCAGAAGGCGCTGTGGTGGGTCATCCGCCTCGCCCCGCTCGGCACCGTCGGCCTCATCGGCTTCGCCATCGCCGACTACGGCTGGGACCTGATCGGCAAGTACGCGACCTTCACCGCCGACGTCTACATCGGCTGCGCCCTGGTCATGTTCGGCGTCTACCCGCTGCTGCTCGCCACGGTCGCCAAGGTCAACCCGATCCAGTTCTTCAAGGGCGCCTGGCCCGCGATCCAGCTGGCCTTCGTCTCCCGCTCCTCGGTCGGCACCATGCCGGTCACCCAGAAGGTCACCGAGCGCCTCGGCGTCCCGAAGGAGTACGCCTCCTTCGCCGTCCCGTTCGGCGCCACCACCAAGATGGACGGCTGCGCCGCGATCTACCCGGCGCTCGCCGCGATCTTCATCGCGCAGATCTTCGACGTGCAGCTCGGCATCGGCGACTACCTGCTGATCGCCTTCGTCTCGGTCATCGGCTCGGCGGCCACCGCCGGCCTCACCGGCGCGACGGTCATGCTGACGCTGACCCTCTCCACCCTGGGTCTCCCGCTGGAGGGCGTCGGCCTCCTCATGGCGATCGACCCGATCCTGGACATGATCAGGACGGCCACGAACGTCGCGGGCCAGGCGCTCGTCCCGGTGATCGTCTCCGCCCGCGAGAAGATCCTCGACCACACCGCGTACGAGAACGCCTCCTCGTCGCCGCTCGACGAGCTGGTCACGGTCGGCGAGACCGACCAGAAGGTCGCGGTCACCGCCGCCGCCTGACCCGTACGCGTACGACCCGGCTCCATGCGCTGAACGCCTACGTGCCCCCTGCCCCCGTCCGGGCAGGGGGCACGTAGGCTTCTGCGGGGCAGCCGGTTGATCTTGGAAACAGGGGTGGGGTGCCATGGCCGACGGCGCGAGGGTGCGGCGGTTGCCGCGGGCCGTGCGGGAGCGGCAGATGACGGACGCGGCCGTGACGTGCTTCGCCCGGCACGGGTACCAGGCGGCGTCCATGGACGAGATCGCCGAGCTCGCGGGGGTCTCCAAGCCGCTGGTCTATCTCTATCTGGGCTCCAAGGAGGAGCTGTTCACCGCCTGCATCCGGCGGGAGGCGGGCGCGCTGCTCGCCGCCGTGGCCGCCGGGGTGGGGGACCGGATCCGGCCCGCCGACGAGCAGCTGTGGGCCGGACTGTTCGCCTTCTTCACGTACGTGGCGGAGCACCCGGATGCCTGGGTCGTCCTGAGCCGGCGGGCGTGGACGCAGGGGGAGCCGTTCGCGGCCGAGGCCTCGCGGATGCGGGACGGGATCGCGGCGTTCGTCGCCGGGCTGATCGGCGAGGCCGCGCGGGACGCGCACGGCAGCGAGATCTCCGGGCGGGACGTGGACGCCCTCGCGCAGGCGCTGGTCGGATCCGCCGAGTCGCTGGCCGACTGGGCCGCCCTCACACCCGGGGTGACGGCCAGGGAAGCCGCCGCGACGCTGATGAACTTCGCGTGGGCCGGCCTCGGAAACCTCATGAAAAGCGAGCGCTGGTCTCCCCCTTGAGGCTTACCCCGCAGTAAGGTTACCGGCTAGTCAACACCTGGCACGGCCACCGTCACGGCACCCCAGGAGCGCAACGTACCGACGCACGACCTCAGTTCATCGCGAAGACCGAGGAGTCGCACGTGTCCGTCGTCACCGCAGCGTCCGGGATCGAGCCGGTCGAGCCGCAGAAGACACTGATCGACGGGCGCGTACGGGAGGTCTCCGTACCGGCCCTCGTGCCCCGGGTGGCCCGCGGCTCCCTCGCCGACCTGCCCTACGACAACGCCCGCCAGGACCCCGAGTCCGCCCTCTTCTCCCGCAAGAACCCCCAGGGCGAGTGGTACGACGTCACCGCCGCCCGCTTCGCCGCCGACGTGCACGCCGTCGCCAAAGGGCTCATCGCCCACGGCCTGCGCCCCGGCGACCGGCTCGCCCTCATGGCCCGCACCACCTACGAGTGGACCCTGATCGACTTCGCCGCCTGGGCCGCCGGACTCGTCACCGTCCCCATATATCCCACCTCCTCGGCCTTCCAGACCCGCTGGATCCTCCAGGACTCCGGCGCCGCCGCCTGCGTCGTCGAGGACCCCGAGCAGGCCCGGCTCGTCTCCGCCGAGCGCCGCCAGCTGCCCGGCCTCGCCCACCTCTGGGCCTTCGACACCGGCGCCGTCGACCTGCTCCGCAGAGCGGGGGCCCGGGTCGCCGACGAGGCCGTCACCGCCCGGCGCGGCCTCCTCACCCCCGAGACCCTCGCCACCCTCGTCTACACCTCCGGCACCACCGGCCGCCCCAAGGGCTGCGCCCTCACCCACGCCAACTTCTTCGCCGAGGTCGACAACGCCGTCCGGCTCCTCCACCCCGTCTTCCTCGCGGAGAGCAAGGAGCCCCCCGCCACCCTCCTCTTCCTGCCGCTCTCCCACGTCTTCGGCCGGATGGTCGCCGTCGGCTGCGTACGCGCCCGCGTCCGCGTCGGCCACGCCCCCTCCGTCGAGGGCGAGGAGCTCCTCACCGACCTCGCCGCCTTCCGGCCCACCTTCCTCCTCGCCATCCCGTACGTCCTGGAGAAGGTCTTCAACACCGCCCGCGCCACCGCCGAACGCGGAGGCAAGGCCGCCGCCTTCGACCGGGCCGCGACCATCGCCCGCCGGTACGGGCAGGCCACCGCCCCCTCCCTGTCGCTGCGGGCCGCGCGGGCGCTGTACGACCCGCTCGTCTACCGGCGGATCCGGGCCGCGCTCGGCGGCCGCGTGAAGTACGTGGTCTGCGGCGGCTCCCCGCTCGGCGCCCGGCTCGCCGAGTTCTTCGCCGGCGCGGGCGTCCAGGTCTTCGAGGGGTACGGGCTGACGGAGACCACGGCCGCCTCGACGGTCACCCCGCCGCAGCGGCCGCGCACCGGCACCGTCGGCTGGCCCCTGCCGGGCACGGCCGTCCGGATCGCCGACGACGGCGAGGTCTGGCTCAAGGGCGCCCACGTCTTCGCCGGCTACTGGGACGCCCAGCGCGGGGCGGCCGTGCCGTACACCGACGACGGCTGGTTCCCCACCGGCGACCTGGGCGCGCTCGACGAGGACGGCTATCTGCGGATCACCGGCCGCAAGAAGGACATCCTCATCACCTCGGCCGGCAAGAACGTGGCCCCGGCCCCGCTGGAGGACTGGCTGCGCGCCCACCCGCTGGTCTCCCAGTGCGTGGTCGTGGGCGACGACCGCCCGTACGTCACGGCCCTGATCACCCTCGACCACGAGGGCCTCACGCACTGGCGGCGGATGCGGCACAAGGACCATCTGGCGCTCTACGAGCTGACCCGGGACGAGGAGCTGCTCGCGGCGGTCCAGCGGGCCGTGGACGACGCCAACCGGCTGGTCTCACGGGCGGAGTCGATCCGCGCCTTCCGGCTCCTGACGACCGAGTTCTCGGAGAGGTCCGGGCATCTGACCCCGTCCCTGAAGCTCAAACGACGGGCTGTGCTGCGGGACTTCACGCGCGAGATCGACGAGATGTACGGGGCGGGGGGCGCTCTTTAGCGGGGGCGCCCTCTAGCGGGGGCGCCCTCTCCGGTCACACCGTGAGCGGTACCTCGTGGATCTCGTCGGCCGGGTGGCCCGTGCGGGCGTGGACCCGCTGGACGGATTCCCTCGAGGGGCCGTGCGACAGGCAGTAGACGGTCCCGGACTCCGGGTCGGCCCACGCCTTCTCGAAGTGGACGCCCTCGTCCTTCTCGACGGCGAGGTCGGCCTCGTGCGCTTCCTTGAGCTGCTCGGCCGTGATGCCCACCATGTCGCGGTGTACGTCCATGAACGTTCCCATGGTTCTCACACCTCCTTTTCCATGGTGCGCCGCTTTCACGGCCACAGCAGCTCGCGGACCCAGCCGGGGCCCGCCGCCGGGTCGCGGCGGTAGCGGAGTCGGAGGTGACGGCGCCGCGCGTCGCCCTGGAAGAACTCGACCTCGGCCGGTTCGACCACGTACAGGGTCCAGGTGGGGGCGGGGGCGGCCGGCTCGGCCTCGGCCCGGCGCCAGGCCGCCGCGCTCGCCTCGGCGAGGGTCCCGGGGGAGTCGAGGACCTCGCTCTGCCGGCCGACGAGGGCCGAGGCGAGGGCGCCGGTGGTGCGGGCGTGGAGGTCCTCGTACGCCTCCTCGGGGGTGCCGGTGGTGACGGTGCCCCGGATCCGGACCTGGCGGCCCTGGACCGGCCAGTAGAAGCCGAGCGCGGCTTCGGGGCGGGCGGCGAGCTGGCGGCCCTTGGCGCTGGTGGCGTGCGAGGCGAAGTGCCAGCCGCGCTCGTCGGCGTCGTGGAGCATCACCGTACGGACGTCGGGCCTGCCGTCCTCGTCGACGGTGGCGAGGGAGAGGGTGTGCGGCTCGGTCTGGCCGGCCGCGACCGCCTCCGTGAACCAGCCGTGGAAGAGGGCGAGGGGCTCGGGCGGGGCGCCGGCCGGGTCGAAGGAGGGGAGCTCGGTGTCCCAGACCCGGAGGGAGTGGAGGGCGTGCTGGAAGTCGGTCATGCCGTCACGGTAGGACGCGGGGTGTCGTCGCCGGCGGCCGGAGCGGGGGTCGGCGCGGCGAGGGCGGCGGGGGTCGGTGCGGTGGCCGCGGCCCCGGTCGGCGTGGCGGTCGGCACGGTGTAGTCCTCGATCGGGACCGCGTTCGCCGCCGACTGGATGCCGTCGCGGATCTTCTTCGCGATGAGGTTCTTCCACGGGGTCTTCGGCAGGGTCCGCACCATGAGCATGCGCAGGGCGATCTTCCACTTCGAGCCGACGGTCATCTCCTTCACGAAGCCCTCGGCCATCTTCTGGTTCTGCTCCACGCCCGGCCGCATCCGCTCCTCGTAGCGGGCGAAGGCGACCGTGTGGTCGCCGGCCGCCCGGGCCAGCTCGCCCGCCAGGACGTACGCGCCGGTGAGGGCGAGGCCGGTGCCCTGGCCGGAGGCGGGCGAGGAGCAGTGGGCGGCGTCGCCGAGCAGGACGACGCGTCCCCGCGACCAACTGTCCATCTCGACGAGGGACATGGAGTCGAGGTAGAAGTCGTCGGCTTCGGCCGCGTGGCCGAGGAGGCGGGGGACCTCCCAGCCGTCTCCCGCGAACGTGTCGGCGAGCAGCCGCTTCTGCTCGGTGACGTCCCGGAGGTTGTAGGGGACGTCCTCGGGCGCGGAGAAGATGAAGAGGTTCTTGGCGTCCGTCTCACCGGAGGCGCTGTAGACGCAGAGCAGCTTCCGGGGGATGGCGTGGTACGTCTCCCAGCGGTCCAGGCCCAGGTGGTTGGGGGCGGTGAAGATGGAGATGTACGCGCCGAGGTGGCGCTTGAACCGCTCCTCCTCGCCGAAGGCCAGGCGCCGGGTGTTCGAGTGCAGTCCGTCGGCGCCGACGACGAGGTCGAAGCGGCGGACGGTGCCGCTGTCGAAGGTGACCGTGACCCCGTCGGCGTCCTCGTCGAGGGCGGCGATCGAGTCGTCGAAGAGGTACTCGACGTCGTCGCGGGTCCGGTCGTACAGGATGCGGGCGAGGTCGCCGCGCATGATCTCGTCGTCCTCCTCGACGCGTCCGCCGAAGATGTCGGCGGGCAGCTCGCCGATGGTGCGGCCGGCGTCGTCGACGTACGAACCGCCGCGCATGTCCGTGGACTTGGCGCGGATCTCGTCGAGGACGCCCATCCGCCGGCAGACCTCGATCGCGGTGCCGCGGATGTCGACCTTGTAGCCGCCGGTGCGGAGCTCGGGGGCCCGCTCGACGACGGTGGGGGCGAAGCCGTAGCGGTGCAGCCAGAGGGCGAGGGCCGGGCCGCCGATGGAGGCGCCGGAGATCAGGACGGTCTTGGCGGCGGTGTTCGCGGTGCTGCTCATCGCAGGACTCCTTGTCGGGTGGTGCGGGCGTCTCCTTGCCCGCACCGATGACTATACGGATGTCCTACACGGTTGTCTATGACGCTTGTATAGATCCTTGGGGGGCGAGGCCGGACCCTGCCCCGACGCTCAGGGCCGGCGGGTCCCGGCCCGGCTCAGTCGCGGCCCAGCACCACCGTCCCCGAGGAGCAGAACCAGCCCCCCGTCCCCGAGGCCACCGCCAGCCGGGGGAGCGAGCCGTCCGGCCGGCGCACCTGGAGCCCCGGCGCCTCGCCGCGCAGCTGCCGCACCGCCTCCACCAGCAGGAACAGCCCCCGCATCCCGGGGTGGCAGGCCGAGAGCCCGCCACCGTCCGTGTTCACCGGCAGCCGGCCCTTCTCCCCGAAGAACGCGCCGCCCTCGCCCTTCGGGCAGAAGCCCAGGTCCTCCAGGGTCACCAGGGTCATGTAGGTGAAGGCGTCGTAGACCTCGGCGAGGTCGATGTCGGCCGGGGTCACCCCGGCCCGCTCGAAGGCGAGCCGGCCGCTGACCGCCGCCGGGGAGACCGTGAAGTCCTCCCACTCCGACATCGTGGTGTGCGAGACGTGCTCGCCGGTGCCGAGGATCCAGACGGGTTCCGTCCGGCAGTCCCGCGCGTACTCCTCGGCGACGAGCAGCACCGCGCAGCCGCCGTCGCTGCGCAGGCAGCAGTGCAGCTTGGTGAACGGGTCCGCGATCATCGGCCCGTCCAGGACCTCGTCGACGGTGATGGGGTCCCGGAACATCGCCTCGGGGTTGAGCGACGCGTTCGCCCGCGCCTCCACGGCGACCTCGGCGAGCTGCTCCAGGGTCGTCCCGTACTCGTGCATGTGACGGCGGGCGGCCATCGCGTACTTGGCGATCAGGGTGTGCCCGTATGGGACTTCGAACTGCAGCGGGCCGCGCGCGCCGAAGGAGAGGTTCGCGGTCCTGCGGCGGGCCCGGATGTCGGCGCGGGCGGTCGAGCCGTACACGAGCAGGACCGCGTTCGCGTGTCCCGCGGCGATCGCGTCGGCGGCGTGCGCGGCCATGACCTCCCAGGTGGCGCCGCCGACGGTGGTCGAGTCCACCCAGTGGGGGCGCAGGCCCAGGTACTCGGCGACCTCGACCGGGGCGAGGGTGCCGAGCCCCGCCGAGGCCAGGCCGTCGATCAGCGAGCGGTCGAGGCCGCTGTCCGCGAGGGCGCGCCGGGCGGCCTGGGCGTGGAGTGCGTACGGGGTGGCCTCGTCGACGCGGCCGCTGTCGGAGAGGGAGACGCCGACGACGGCGACGCGGCGGGGGCTGCGTGGAGTGGCGGGCATGAATCTGACGGTACATCAGATTTGCTGAATCGGGACCGGCGCTTCTCTGGGCAACCGGCGTCGCGCCGCCCTAGCATGACGCACCGTCAGATACGGAGGGAGCTCCATGGACGCCGCCGACACAGCAGCGCACCCGGCCGCCCGCACCACCGGGGACCCGGCTGCCCGCGCCACCAGCACCGCAGCGGACCCGGATGCCCGGACCGCCGCGGACCCGGCCGCCCGGACCGCCGCGCCCGAGGTCGCGCCCGCGCTCGCGCTCACCGAGGAGCAGCGGAAGACCCGCCGCATCCTGCGGGACCTGCTCGCCGAACGGGCCGGGCCACGCGCGAACGACTCCGCCACCACCACCCCCCAGGGGTACGACACCGAACTCTGGGCCCGGCTGTCCGGCACCGTCGGCCTCGCCGGGCTCGCCCTCCCCGAGGAGTACGGAGGCGCCGGCCGCGGGACCGCCGCACTCGCCCTCGCCTGCGAGGAGACCGGCCGCGCCCTCGCCCCCTCCCCGCTCCTCGCCACCGCCGTCCTCTCCGCCCCGCTGGTCGCAGCCCTCGGCACCCCCGCCCAGCGCGGCGAACTCCTCCCGCGCATCGCCGACGGAAGCCTGACCGGCGCACTCGCCGTCCCGGGCGGCTCCCTGCCCCTCGCCCTCGGCCTGACCGGCGACAACACGGCGGAGCACTGGTCGGGCGGCGGCCGCGCCGGTGGCATCCAGGCGCGCGCCACGGACGGGGCCGAGGGCACCGGCTGGCGGCTCTACGGGGAGGCCGCCCAGGTCCTCGACGGACACGGCGCGGACCTGCTGCTCGTCGCCGCCCACACCGGCGGCTTCGCCCGGAGCCGTACCCTCCTCTTCCTCGTACGGACGGAACCGGGGACCCCCGGGCTCGTCCGGACCCGGCGGACCGCCCTCGACCCCACCCGCCCGCAGGCCACCGTCGAACTCCGGGACGCCGAGGCCGAACTCCTCGGCGAGGAACCCGTCGACGTCCTCGGCGCGCTCGCCGCCACCGGCCGTACCGCCGCCGTGATGCTCGCCGCCGAGGCGGTCGGCGCGGCCGGGGCCGTGCTCGACCGGACGATCGACCGCCTCGGCGCGCGCGAGCGCTCAGGGCGGCCCGCCGGCTCGCTCCAGGCGGTCAAGGGCACCCTCGCCGACCTCTACGTCCAGCTGGAGGCCGCCCGCTCCCTGACGTACGGCGCGGCCACGAAGCCGGAGGGCGGGCCGCTCGCGCTCGCCCACGCACTGGAGGCGCTGCGCGCCACGGCGGGCGAGAGCGTCCGGCTCGACGACGGCGCCGGGGCCGCCGGGGAACACGAGGCACAGCCCTACTTCCGGCGGGCCGCCTCGGACGAACTGCTCTTCGGGCCCGCCCGGCGCCTGCGCGCCCGGGCGGCCGAACGGACCGGACTCTTCGGAGAGGTGGCGGCGTAGATGCCCGTCGGCGTGAGACTGATGCAGAAGGTGTCCTCGACCCGGACGTTCGCCCGGATCGCCCCGCACGTCATCCCGGCGATGGACCGGACCGTGCACCGGCTGACCAGGGGAAAGGTGCTGCTCAGCGCCCGGATGCTGCCGGGGGTGATCCTCACGGCCCGGGGCGCGAAGAGCGGACAGCCCAGGGTGACGCCGCTCGCCTGCATGCCGGAGCCGGACGGCGGCTGGCTGCTCATCGGCTCCAACTTCGGCCGGCCGGGCCACCCGGCGTGGACGGCGAACCTGCTCGCCCATCCGGACGTCGAGGTCAACTGGCGGGGCGAGGACGTTCCCGTACGGGCGGAGCTCCTGGCGGGGGAGGCGCGGGCCGCGGCCTGGAAGGCGGCGCTGGAGTTCTGGCCGCCCTATGCCACGTACCAGCAGCGGGTGGAGCGGGAGATCAGGCTCTTCCGGCTGACCCGGCGCTGAAAGCCACACGACCTAGGGGGAAACGCCGACGCCGACGGCGGTTCCGATCCGTGGGGGCGGACCGGGACCGCCGTCGGCGTCGACGACAGGACGGGTGGAGGAGGGGTGGGGGGAGGGGCTATCTGGTCGGCTTCTTGCCGGTGATGCCCAGGTGGACCAAGAGGGCTAGGTTCGGCTTGAGTTCGGCCTGCCTGACGCCCCAGGTCTGGAAGCCCTTCTGGTGGCCGGCGACCGAGGCCAGCATCGCCACCAGGGAGCCCGCCATGGCGGCGGGGTTGACGTCCTTGTCGACCTTGCCCTTGGACTGGAGCTCCTTCACCGCGTCCGTGAGGGAGTTGGTGACCGAGTTCAGGATCTTCATGCGGATCTTGTAGAACCGCTTGTCGCCCTCGGCGGCGCCGAGGTCGACGACCCGGAGGATCGCGTCGTGTTTGCGCCAGAAGTCCAGGAAGCCTTCGACGAGTTCCTCGGAGGTCTGCCAGCCGGCCTTGCCGACCCAGGAGCGGCCGGAGACCAGCTCGGTCAACCCGGCGCCCTCCTTGGCCATTTCCTCCGCGATCTCGAGAACCGCGCCCTCGACGTCCGGGAAGTACTGATAGAACGTCGCGGGTGAAGTACCCGCCTTCCGGGCCACGTCGATGACCTTGACGTCCCGGTACGGCGAGGAGCTGAGCATCTCACCGAGGCAGTCGAGCAGCTTCTGCCGCGTCGCCTGGCCGCGTCGTCCGGCCACGCGGCCGTCGACGGTGCGTACTTGTCCTGTCATGCCGTCAGCTTACCGAGGGGTGATCGGCGCGCGATTCGGCCGACTGCAAATGGGGTGCGGCCCTGTTCCGGGGGCGTTCCGCGAGGTCGGCGCGGTGCGCGGTACGGGCCCGCGGCCGGGGCGGAGGGTCGGGTTCAAGCCAGGGTGGCGGGGCCGTCGGCGGGGTGCCGGTGGAGCGGTACGGGGTGCCGCGCCGTACTGCTTCGGACCGCTCCGGACCTCCCGTACCCGAATAGGCTTATGAACAGCCTGTGGACAACTTCGGTGGACAACTCAAGCGCCCCAAGGGTTCTGAGCCCATAAATCGCCCTTATGTTCGCATGTCGGGGCGTGCGGGAGCCCCACCGCCGTCCTAGCGTGGAACCATGGCCGTACGCACTGAGGGCACCCCGTGCTGGGTGGACGCACAGCTCCCCGACCTGGAAGCGGGCAAGCGCTTCTACGGCGAGCTCTTCGGCTGGACCTTCGACCCCGACCACGACGAAGCCCTCCTCGGCGGGCGCCGGGTCGCCGGGCTCCTCCCCAAGCGGGACGGCCGCATGCCCACCACCTGGACCCTCTACCTCGCCACCGAGGACGCGGGCACCCTCGCCGTCCGGATCAAGGACGCGGGCGGCCAGATGGTCATGGAGCCCTACCCCGTCGGCCCGTTCGGCGTCCTCGCGCTCGCCGCCGACCCCGGCGGCGCCGTCTTCGGAGTCCGCCAGGCCGGCGACGACGGCGGCTTCGAGGTGACGAACGAGCCGGGCGCCTTCTGCTGGATGGAGGTGTACACGCGCCGGCCGGACGCCGTCGACACCTTCTACGCCACGGTCTTCGGCTACCTCGGCCGCCAGGCCGACGCCGGCGAGGAGGGCAGGGCCGCCGGCTTCGACTACCGCGTCTGGTCGCCCCCCGGCGCCCGCCCCGGCGACGACAGCGCCTTCGGCGGGCGGGCCGTCCTCACCGACGACTTCCCCGCCGAGCTGCCCGGCCACGTCCTCGTCTACTTCGCCGTCGAGGACTGCGACGAGGCCTGCGCGACCACCGTCCGCCTCGGCGGCCGGGTCACCACCCCGGCCTTCGACACCCCGCACGGCCGCATCGCCGTCCTCCACGACAACCAGGGCGCCCGTTTCGCGGTCCTCGCCGAGCCCGCCGATACGCCCTGACAGGCCCCTGATACCTCCCTGACGCACCCCTGATCCGTACGGCCCGCACGGCCCGGTGCAGCCCGCGCCGGGCCGGACCCATATGTGATGTGACACCCCGATCCGCCCCCGGGTTCGCAACCGGGCCCTCGGACAGGAAGAATCAGGGCCACGGGGCCGTACCTTCATGGCCCGTACGGGGAGGTGGCAGGCAAGTGGAACAGCTGACGCAGCACGACCCGAGACGTATCGGGCCCTTCGAGGTGCTGGGCCGGCTCGGCGCGGGCGGAATGGGCCTGGTCTATCTCGCGCGCTCGGCCTCGGGCCGGCGCGTGGCGATCAAGACCGTGCGCACGGAGCTCGCCGAGGACCAGCTGTTCCGGGTCCGCTTCACCCGGGAGGTGGAGGCCGCCCGGGCCGTCTCGGGCTTCTACACGGCCGCCGTGGTGGACGCCGACCCGCGGGCCGCGGTGCCGTGGCTGGCCACCGCCTACGTCCCCGCGCCCTCCCTCGAAGAGATAGTGAACGAGTGCGGGCCGCTCCCGGCCCAGGCCGTGCGCTGGCTCGCCGCCGGTGTCGCCGAGGCCCTCCAGTCCATCCACGGCGCGGGCCTGGTCCACCGCGACCTCAAGCCCTCCAACGTCCTCGTCGTCGAGGACGGCCCCCGGGTGATCGACTTCGGCATCGCGTCGGGCGTCTCCAACACGCGCCTGACCATGACCAACGTCGCCGTCGGCACCCCCGCCTACATGTCGCCCGAGCAGGCCCGCGACTCGCGCAGCGTCACCGGCGCCAGCGACGTCTTCTCGCTGGGCTCGATGCTGGTCTTCGCCGCCACCGGCCACGCGCCCTTCCACGGCGCCAACCCGGTCGAGACCGTCTTCATGCTGCTCCGCGAGGGCCCCGACCTGGAGGGCCTGCCCGAGGAACTGCGGCCCCTCATCGACGCCTGCATGCAGATGGACGTCACCCGCCGGCCCAGCCCGGCCGACCTCCAGGCGCAGCTCGCCCCGCACCTCTTCGGTCCCGGCAGCGACGACAGCGGCACCGCCTCCGCCTGGCTGCCGCACCGCGCCACCGCCATGATCGAGGACCGCCGCAACGGCGGCCGCTCCGTCCCCGGTCCGACCGCGCCGCCGAGGCCGCCGCGCCCGCCCCGCGAGCCCGCCGACTGGTCCGGCGACCCGCGCTCCCCTGAGCCCGGCCACGCCGCCCGGCACCCCGAGCCCGCGCACCTCGGCGGTCGGCACGCCGGCCCCGCCGAGAGCGCCGGCGGCCCCGTCCGCCTGGGCGACGGCACCGTGCCGATCGGACCCGGTCCCCGGGTCTCCGACACCCGCGCCGCGCTCGCCGTCGGCCGGAGCGCCGACGCGGGCCCGGCGACCGGCTGGATCCGGCCGCCCGCCGGCGGCGCGCACGGCGCCGAGCCCGGCCCCCTGCCCGGCTCCCGTCCCGTCTCCGTACCCGCCCAGGGCGCTGCCGAGCAGGCCCCGCCCGCGGAGCCCGGTCACTGGCGCCCCTGGCGTTTCCGCATGTCGAACGACGTCTGGGGCACCCCGGTCGTCGACGGCGACCTGCTGTACGTGACCTCCTTCGAGGTGCACGCCCTGGACACCGGCAGCGGCCGGCGCCAGTTCAAGACCCGGGACGTGGCCTGGTCGATGGCCGTCGCCTCCGGCCGTATCCACGCCTCCGACGGACCCACGCTGTACGCGCTCGACGCGACCGACGGCGGTGAGCGCTGGCGGCTGCACACGGACGCCTGGGTGTACTCGCTCCAGGTCGACCGGGGCACGGTCGTCACCGGCACGCGCGGCGGCGGCGTCCAGGGCTGGGAGGCCTCCAACGGCGCCAAGCTGTGGGAGATCAGCGGCGCGCAGACCGACTTCGAGACCCCGGAGGCGGGGCCCGCCGTGCACGGCGACACCGTGTACGTCTGGCGGGAGGCCCGGCTCCAGGCCCTCGACGCCCGTACGGGTGTGGAGCGCTGGTCGTACCCGATCGGCGACGCCGCCTCCTGTGCCAACGTGCCCGTCCGGGTGGCCCCGGCCGAGGACGGCTGCGTGTACGTCTCCGCCGGCACCCGGGTCCTGTCGATCGACATCGCCGGCGGGCACGTCCGCTGGCACTTCGAGGCGCCCGCCGTCTTCCTCTCCCCGCCCGCGTTCGCCCCGGGACCCGCCGTCACGGGCGGCGGGGTGTACCTCTCCGACCACCTCGGCACGGTGTACGCGCTCGACGCCACGACCGGCCAGGACCGCTGGCGGATCGCGACCGAGCCGCGCCAGTCGGCCGAGCCGGTGCTCGTCGCCGACGGCAACGTCCATGTCGGCAGCGGCAGCGCGCTCTACACGCTCGACGCGGTCACCGGCACTCCGAGGTGGCGGTTCGCGGCGGGCGGCGAACTCGTCGGCTCCCCGGTCGTCGCCGACGGCCGGGTCCACTTCGGCTCCGCCGACCACGTCCTGTACACCCTGGACGCGACCGGCGGCCAGCTGCGCTGGAAGCTCGCCACGGGCGGCGAGATCACCGGCTCGCCGGTGGTCCGGAGCGGGGTCGTGTACGCGTGCAGCAAGGACCGCTGCGTGTACGCGCTCGACGCGGTGAAGGGCACGGCCACGGGCCGGGGGGCGGCGGCTCCCCGCTAACGCGGCCGAGGTCCCGGGCCCGGGTCGTCACGGTCCGGGTCCCAGACCGGGACCTCGTACGGCTGGGTCGGTGCGGCGTACGGGGTGGAGGCCCCCGGGTGGTGGTGCGGGCCGTTGCCGGGATCGTCCGGCGGCGGGCCGTCCAGCGTGGGGTGTGTGGGCCGCGGCTCGTGGTCCGCCTGTGTCCCCGGCTTCATCCGGTGTGTCCGGGTCCGGCCGGACATGACGAGCGCGCCGAGCAGCAGCAGGACCCCGCCGCCGAAGGCGTTCGCGACGCCGTCGCCGAGACCCCTGCCGTCGCCGGAGACCACGAGACTGCCCTCGGCCTGGCCGACCCGCACCATCCAGAAGACGGTGAAGCCGAGGACGACGATTCCGGCGAGGGCGACGAGCAGCCGGGAGCGGAGGACGACCCCGACGAGCGTGACGAGGGCGGCGAAGGCGAAGGGCAGCAGGATCGAGCCGATGAGCTCGGCCTTCGCGTCCGTGATGCCGGTGAACAGCTCGTCGATGGCGTAGTCGCGGCCGTGACGGCCGTCGTACCAGGCACGGAAGGGGCTCCAGACGGCGGCCGTCGCTCCGGTGAGGGCCAGGACCGATCCGATGACGTTGCGGATCATCGATGGGCCTCCTTGACGGTCCGGCTCTCGTTCACGACGCTACGCCGGGTGCGGGGGGCCCGCCAGGCGGCGCGGCCCGTCCCCTAGGGTGTGGCGCGGACACGACATGGAGACATGGGGAGGACCGATGGTGCGCACGCGCCTGAAGATGGCGGCGACGCTCACGGTGGTGGTGCTCGCGCTGACCGGATTCCAGACGAGTACCGGTGGCAAGGGCGGGAGCGGGAGCGGGAAGAGCAAGAGCGGCAAGAGCAAGAGCGGCAAGAGCCGGAGTCACTCGGACGACGACTCGGGCGGCGGTTGCTCCAGCGACGAGCAGGGCAACGGCGACTACAGCGGCTCGGGCGGCTCCGGATCGCAGCCGACGGCGCCCACCCCCACCGCCTCCCGCGCGGTGGCCGACGTCGTGGTCGTCGACTGCGTGAAGCCCGCCCAGAAGAAGCGCAAGGGCAAGCCGGCCCGTAAGACGGACACCACGGCGACCCTGCGGATCACGTCGAGAAGCGCGTACACCGAGACGTTCGAGGTGACCCTGGAGTTCAAGGGTGTCTCGGGGTCCGCGGTGGACTCGGCCGAGGCCGTCGTCACCGTCGAGGGCGGGGCCACGAAGACCTTCGAGGTCTCGATGAAGACCCCGAAGGTCGTCGACCAGGTGAAGAACTGCTGGGTGTACGACGTGCGCGAGACGCCCGGCGCGACCGCGACCCCGTCGGTCACCCCCTCCGCTACCTCGTCCTGAACCCCGCCCCCCGCCGGGTGAACAAACCCGCCTGACGCTCCGGCGGCAGGTTTCCCAGGGCGACCAGGTGCGGCGCGTGTGCGAGCGCCTGGGACCGGGCCGCCTCCTTCGCCGACCAGAGCGCCCGGACCGTGCCCTGGACGGCCTCCGTCGGGTGGCCCGCGATGACGGCGGCGGCCGCGCGCGCGGCCTCCAGCGCCCCGCCGGTCGTCGTCAGCTCGGAGACGAGCCCCGTCTCGTACGCGCGCCGGGCCGAGATCCGTTCCGCGCTGCCCATCAGGGCCATCCGGGCGATCTCCCCGTACGGCATCCGCTGGGCCATGTGGACGGTCTCGAAGGCGCTGACCATGCCGTAGGTGGTGTGCGGGTCGAAGAAGGCGGCGTCCTCGCCGGCGACCAGGAACTCGGCCTCCCCGAGCAGGTAGAAGGCCCCGCCGCAGGCCATGCCCTCGACGGCGGCGATCACCGGTTTCCACAGGTCGTTCGCCTTGGGGCCGATCGTGAGGAGCGGGTCGTCGATCGTGTACGGGGACGAGGGCTGCGGGATGTTCCCGACGGCGTCCCGGTCGATCCCGGTGCAGAAGGCCCGCCCGCCGGCCCCGGTGACGACGATCGCGCGGATCTCGTCCTCGTACCGGAACCCCCGCCAGACGGCGGCGAGCTCACGGGCCATGTCGAGGGTGATGGAGTTGTGCTTCTCCGGCCGGTCGAGGGTGACGACGGCGACCCCGGTCTCCTTGTCGCGCTCCACGCGGACGGTCATCCTCGCTCCAGGAGCCAGCGCGGGACGGTGACGCCGTCGACCTCGGTGAAGGCGACCCGCACCGCGGCGCCGATGCGGAGCCGGCCGGCGTCGACCGAGTTCAGGGGGGCGTCGGGGGTGGTGACGACGTTGCCGACGAGGCGGATGCGGGTGGCCTCGGCCAGTTCGACGAGGACCGCGTTGTACCCGGGCTGGGCTGCGTAGTCGGGCAGGAGCGGCGGGTGGGGCAGGACGTACGACCAGATGCGGCCGCGCCCGGACATGAGCCGCCACTCGCTGTCGAAGGACCGGCAGTGCGGGCAGCAGGGGCGGGGCGGGAAGCGGAGCTCGCCGCAGTCGGGGGCCGCGCAGGCCTGGACGCGGAGCTCGCCGCGGGCGGCGTACTCCCAGAAGGGAGCGCCGTCCTCGTCGGCGACGGGTGTCAGCAGGGGCATCGGTGTCTCGGCTCCTCAGGCTCGAAGGAGGATCGCGGAGGTGGGGACGCCCTCGCCGGCCGTGACCAGGCAGGTGGCGGCGTCGGGCACTTGGGCGGTGGAGCTGCCGCGGAGCTGCTTCACGCCTTCGTTGATGAGGTTGAAGCCGTGGACGTACGCCTCGGAGAGGCCGCCGCCGCCGGTGTTGAGGGGCAGCCGGCCGCCGATCTCCAGGGCGCCGCCCTCGGTGAACGCGGCGCCCTCGCCGCGCCCGCAGAAGCCGTAGCCCTCCAGGGAGAGCGGGACGAGCGGGGTGAAGGCGTCGTAGATCTGGGCGACGTCGACGTCCTCGGGGCCGAAGTCGGCCTGTTTCCAGAGGTGTCGGGCGGCGGTCCAGGCCGGTCCGGAGAGCGGGTCGTCGTTCCAGTAGTTGACCATGCCGTGGTGCTGGGCGGGCAGGCCCTGGGCGGCGGAGTGCACGTACACCGGTTTCTGGCGGCAGTCGCGGGCCCGCTCGGCGGAGACGATGACGCAGGCGAGCGCCCCGTCGGTCTCCAGGCAGTTGTCGAAGAGGCAGAGGGGTTCGCTGATCCAGCGGGAGGTCATGTACATCTCGCGGGTCAGCGGGCGCTCGTACATGATCGCGGCGGGGTTCTGGTTGGCGCGGTTGCGGCAGGCGAGGGCGACGTTGAAGAGGTGGTCGCGGGTGGCGCCGTACTCGTGCATGTAGCGGCGGGCGAGCATGCCGATCTCGTCGGCGGGGCGGAGCAGCCCGAAGGGGCGGGTCCACTGGCCGGGGGTGGCGAGCTGGGCGGCGGTGTTGGTCCAGGGCCGGGGGCCGCTGCCGCGTTTCCTCGACCGCCAGGCGACGCCGACGTTCGCCTGTCCGGTGGCGACGGCGGCGGCGAGGTGGCCGACGGTGGCGCAGGAGCCGCCGCCGCCGTAGCCGACCTTGGAGAAGAAGGTGACGTCGCCGGCGCCGATGGCCTTGGCGACCTCGACCTCGTCGGTCTCCTCCATCGTGTACGAGGCGAAGCCGTCGACCTCGGAGGGGTCGATCCCGGCGTCGTCGAGGGCGGCGAGGATCGCCCGGCAGGCGAGGGCCTTCTCCGTCTCGGGGAGCTGTTTCGCGAAGGCGGTCTGTCCGATCCCGACGATGGCCGTGGCGTCCTTGAGCAAGACAACCTCCCGGAGTGGTGACGCTACTGACAGCGCGTCAGGTTACAACTAATCTGACGGATAGTCAGCTCACGGGAATGATGGAGGTGGAGATGCGCGGCGACCTGGAGTGGGGCACGATCCCCGGGCTCGTACGGGCGGCGGCCGAGCGGTACGGGGAGCGGGAGGCGGTCGTCGACGGACGCGCCCGCGTCACGTACGCCGAGCTCGGCGAGCGCGTCGAACGGGCGGCCGCCGCCTGTCTCGCCACCGGGATACGGGCGGGGGACCGGGTCGCGGTCTGGGCGCCCAACACCCTCGACTGGATCGTCTCGGCGCTCGGCGCCGTCACCGCGGGCGCTGTCCTCGTCCCCCTGAACACCCGCTTCAAGGGCACCGAGGCGGCCTACGTCCTCCAGAGTTCCCGGGCCCGCCTGCTCTTCGTCACCGGCACCTTCCTCGGCACCTCGTACGTCGCCTCCCTGCGCCGCTCGGGCGTCGAGCTCCCGGACCTGGAGAAGGTCGTCGTCCTCGGCGACACCGCGCCGGACGAGGCGGGCTGGACGACCTGGAAGGCCTTTCTCGCGGCAGGCGACCGGGTCCCGGCCGCGCGGGTCCGCGCCCGGGCCGACGCGATCGACCCCGCGGACCCCTCCGACATCATCTACACCTCGGGCACCACGGGCCGGCCCAAGGGGGCGGTCATCGGCCACGCGCAGACCCTGCGCTGCTACGAGATCTGGTCGGATCTCGCAGGCCTCCGCGAAGGAGACCGCTACCTCGTGGTCAACCCCTTCTTCCACACCTTCGGCTACAAGGCCGGGATCCTCGCCTGCCTGATGCGCGGCGCGGTGATCGTCCCGCAGTCCGTCTTCACCGTGGACACCGTCCTCGCCAACATCGCCGCGGAGCGCGTCACGGTCCTCCCCGGCCCGCCGACCCTCCACCAGTCGCTCCTGGACCACCCCGCCCGCGCGGCCCACGACCTCGGCTCCCTCCGTCTCGTCGTGACGGGCGCGGCCGTCGTCCCCCTCCGGCTGGTCGAGCGGCTCCGCGCCGACCTGGGCGTCGGCACGGTCCTCACGGCGTACGGACTCTCCGAGGCGAGCGGCATCGTCACGATGTGCCGCCGCGACGACCCCGACGAGACCGTCGCCACCACCTCGGGCCGCCCGATCCCGGACACGGAGGTCCGCCTCTCGCCCACCGGCGAGGTGCTCGTCCGCGGCCACCACGTCATGCGCGGCTACTTCGAGGACGAGGAGGCGACGGCGGCGGCGGTCGACGGGGACGGCTGGCTGCACACGGGGGACATCGGCGTCCTGGACGAGGCGGGGAACCTGCGGATCACGGACCGCCTGAAGGACATGTTCATCGTGGGCGGCTTCAACGCCTACCCGGCGGAGATCGAACAACTCCTCGGCCTCCACCCCGACATAGCGGACGTCGCCGTCGTCGGTGTCCCCGACCCGAGGCTGGGCGAGGTCGGCAAGGCCTTCGCGGTACGGAGGGCGGGGGCGCGGGTGACGGCGGACGACCTGATCGCCTGGTCGCGGCGGGAGATGGCGAACTACAAGGTGCCGAGGGAGGTCGAGTTCGTGACGGAGCTGCCGAGGAACGCGAGCGGGAAGGTGGTGAAGGGGGAGCTGAGGGGACGGTAGGGGCATGTGACGCAGGTCACTCTCGACGCTGGTATGGTTACTGGTATGGCAACCAAGAAGTACACGGTGACCCTGCCCGAGGAGCTTGCCGAGGAGATCCGCCGCAAGGTGGGGCCCGGCGGCTTCAGTGCGTATGTCACGCAGGCCATACAGCGCACGGCGGAGCAGGATCGGCTGGGGGAGCTGGTGGACTGGATGGAGCAGGAGTACGGTCCCGTCACCGAGGAGCAGTTGGCGGCGGCCGAGGCGGAGCGGCGCGAGATCATTCGCCGTCACGAGGAGCGAGCGGCGCGCGAGCGCGCGGAGGCCGACGCCCCGGACGCCCGGCAGGCGGACGCCGCGTGACCGAGATCTGCTACGTCCTGGACAGTGAGGGCCTTTCGCGGGCCGTCCTCGGCGACCCCGTGATGCGTGCCCGCTTGAAGGACGCCCACCGTGCGGGCATCCGCGTGGTGACCAGCTCCATGACGATGATCGAGGCGTACCACTCCAAGGTCCCGTACGCGGCCTGGAAATGGTTCCTCTCCCGGATCGTCGTCGAGCCCGTCACGGAGGAGATCGCGGAAGCGGCGATCAGTCTCCTGAAGGGTGCGGGCCTGCACGGGCACAAGTACGCGATCGACGCGGCGCTCGCGGTGATCGCGGGGCGCCAGAGAGGGATCGTGACGGTGTTCACCTCCGACGAGGACGACATGACGAAGCTGTGCCCGCCCGGCGTGGAGGTTCAGCGCGTCTGACCCCGTTGGCGCGCGAGGACGACGATCCCGGCCTGGTCGCGCACGACCCACCACCCGCCGTCGGCGGAGGCCTGCCGCAACACGCGTCCGACCGCGCCCGCGGACCAGCCCTCCGCCCGGTCCACCACCAGCCACTCCACGGCGGGCCGCCGGTCCAGCACCCCGTCCGCGACCAGGTGCACGGTCGCCCGGTCGGTCAGGTGCGGGGCCAGACTGTTGCTCGCCGCCACCCGCGCCCCGTCCGGCACCAGCTGCACGGCCCGGCGCGCCGCGGCCTCCCGGGGCGTGTCCCGCCAGAAGCCCGGGGTGACGAGCGCGGCCACGGGCTGCGCGGGCAGCAGCAGGAGCGCGACGGCCACGGGCACGGACAGCGGCAGCCGCACGCCCCGGCGCAGGGCGTCGACGAGCGCGGCGAGGGCGATCGGGACGAGGACCGCCGAGTAGTGCAGCCCCGGCTCCCAGTGCGCCGGGTTGGCGGAGGTGAACCGCCAGGCCAGGGTCGGCAGGAGCAGCCAGGCGAGCGGGGTGGCGCTGACCACGGGGGCGCCGCTCGTCGCTCTGCTGACGGGGGCGCTGGTGCATGTGACGGCGACGCGGTCGCTCCGCCCGGTCGAGGCGATCCGCCGCGAACTGGCGGACATCACGGGCCAGTCGCTGGACCGCCGGGTCTCGGTCCCGCCGACCGGCGACGTGATCGCCCGCCTCGCCGAAACCACGAACGACACCCTCGACCGCCTGGAACAGGCGTCGGCGCGCCAGCAGGAGTTCGCGGCGGACGCCGCCCACGAACTGCGCAGCCCCCTCGCGGCGTTGCGCGCCCAGCTGGAGACGGCCCTGCGCCACCCGGACTCGGTGACGGACTGGCCGGAGGTGGTGGCCGGGGCGGCGGCCGACGTCGTACGGCTCCAGGCGCTCGCCGACGACCTGCTGCTCCTGGCGAGCCACCGGGTGACGGCGGCGGTGGGGGAGCCGGTGGACCTGGCGGCGCTCGCGGAGGACCTGGTCCGCGAACACCAGCACCTGCCGGGCGCGGTGGGCCTCCACCTCACATGCGAGGCGCCGTCCCCGGCGGTCGTCCACGGCGACGCGCTCGGCCTGGAACGTCTCCTGCGCAACCTCCTGGCGAACGCATGCCGGCACGCGAAGACGCGGGTCGAGGTCGAGGTGGTCCGGGACGGTTCCTCCGTCACCCTGACGGTGGAGGACGACGGTCCGGGCATCCCCCCGGCGGACCGCTCCCGTGTCTTCGAGCGCTTCACCCGCCTCGACGCCTCCCGCACCCGCACCTCGGGCGGTGCCGGCCTGGGCCTCCCCATCGCCCGCGACATCGCCACCCACCACGGCGGCACCCTGACGATCGAGGACTCGGTGCGCGGCGCCCGCCTGGTGGCACGTCTCCCGACGGGTGGTCGCCCCGGCGTGTGAGGCCGGACGGACCCCACGCCCTCCCGGAGTGCGACGGACTCAGACCGCGACGGAGAGCAGGTCCACCACGAAGACGAGGGTCGAGCCCGGCGGGATCAGGGGCGAGGGGGACTGGTTGCCGTAGCCGAGGCGTGGGGGGACGATGATCTCTCGGCGGCCGCCGACCTTCATTCCTCTGATGCCGCGGTCCCAGCCCTTGATGACCTTGCCGCCGCCCACGGCGAACTTGTACGGCCGGCCCTCGTCCCAGGAGGTGTCGAATTCCCTTCCGGACGCGAAGGTGACCCCGACGTAGTGGACCTGCACGACCCTGCCGGGCTTCGCTTCGAGGCCTTCCCCGACGACGAGGTCGCGAATGGTCAGCTCGGTGGGGGCGTCACCCTCCGGAAGGTCGATCTCGGGCTTCGCCGGTTCGCTCATCGCCGCCTCATTCGCTCTCCGCCGGAGGCCCTCGTACGGACCGGCCAGGCGTGTGGTCACTGTGTGCAGTGACCATCATGCCGCTGCCGTCCGGGTCGGCGCGTCGTCCGCGCGGGCGTGCAGGAGGGGCCGGGCAGCTGCCCGGCCCCTCCTGTTCGGTGGTCCGATCGCGTTGCGCACGGGCCCTGCCCTGACGGATCCCCCCTGGGTCCGTCGGGCGTCCCCCGAGTCCGTGTGCTCCCCCGTCGACCGGGCCTTCCTGGCCCCGGCGGCTCCCCCGAAGTCGCCGCCGCGGCCTTTCCCCGTCGGGAATGGTCTACTTGGGCGGCTCGATGGTGGCGTGCATGTCCATCGTGGTGATGGCCTCGCCCTGGCCGCCGGTGATCTTGTCGGTGATCGCGCCGACCGCCGGCTCGGTGGTGGCGTGCATGTCCTTCGTGACGATGGACTCCTCCTGGCCGCCGGTGATCTTCTCGGTGATCGTGTTGAGCGCGGGCTCCGAGGTGGCGTGCATGTCCATGGGCTTGATGATCGGGTCCTGCTTGATCGGGTCGGTCATGCTCGTCAACTCCTGCGTGTGATGTCCGAGATGGGGGGAGATTCGTCCAGCCGTTCCCCCGTGGACAGCTGGACGAATCTCCGGGGCCGATCACCCTAGTACTCAGGGGCAGTGGCCCTCATCGGCGACCCGTCTGCCCCCCGACGCGGCGGATCGTCATGGGGAAGAGCATGCCGTGCAGCGATAAACGAACGATGAACGCACTGGCCGCAGGGGGTCTACGCCGCCTGGGCGGGGGTCAGCAGGGCGCGGACCTCGGCGGCTTCCGGGGCGCCGAGGGCCTCGAAGATGCCGAGCGCCTCCTGCCAGCAGACCAGCGCGCGGCCGCTCTGGCCGATGCCGAAGAGGGCCCGGCCCAGGACGGTGAGGACGTTGCCCCGCCGCCACTCGCCCCCGATGCCCCGCAGCACCGTCAGCGCCATCTCGGCGTTCGACGCCGCCTGGGCGTGCCGACGGGCGGCGATGTCCACTTCGGACAGGCGGAAGAGGGTCATGCCCTCCCACAGGCGTTGCCTGCTGTCGGCGAAGACCGTCAGTGCCTCGCGGAGCTGTTCGCCCGCCGAGGCGAGCTGGTCGTCCTGGGTGAGGGCGAGACCGAGGGCGTACCGCCCGTTGGCGCCCCGCAGCGATTGCCCCATCGAGTCGTAGATCTCCGTGCCCCTCCGGGCGAGGGCGATGGCGCTCGACGTACGGCCCGTGGCCAGGTGGATGCGCGACAGGTTGCAGAGGGCGCTCGCCTCGCCCGGCTCGTCCCCGATGTCGCGGAACCGCTCGATCGCCTCGGTGAGGTGCTGCTCGCCCTCCGCGAAGCGGTTCTGGTAGAGCGCGATGATCCCCCGGGCGTTGGCGGACCAGCAGGCCGGCACCGGGTCGTCGGCCCGGTCCGCGTGGGGCAGGGCGAGTTCGGCGTCGCGGTCCGCCTCCTTGAAGCGCCCGGCCGTGTGGTGGACACCCGCGAGCACGGTGAGCGCGCGGCCCTCGGCCTTGGCGTCCGCGTGGGTGCGGGCGGCGTCGCGCAGGACCACGCCGGTCGCCTCGAACTCCTTGGAGTTCGCCCCGGACTCCCCGAGGTCCAGCGACGCCCACAGCAGGTCCACCGCTCGGCGGAGGGTCGCCGGGGACGCGGCGGACTGGCGGACCGTGGCCAGGAGGCAGTTGGCTTCCGCGTAGAGCCAGTCCTGGGCCGTGTGGCGGTCGGTGAAGGTGAGGCCTTCGTGGGTGGTGGGTTCCAGGTGGTCGACCAGGCGGTCACCCGGGCGTTCGATCGCGTACACGCGCGCCGCTGTGGAGAGGTAGAAGTCCAGGAGGCGGGAGAGCGCCGACTCCTTCTCCGACGGGGGCTGTTCGTCGCGGTCGGCGCAGGCGCGCGCGTAGAGCCGGACCAGGTCGTGGTAGCGGTAGCGGCCCGGGGCCGCCGACTCCAGGAGGGACGTGTCGACCAGGGCCTCCAGGAGATCCTCCGTGTCCCAGAGGGGGAGGTCGAGGACCGCCGATGCCGCCGCCAGCGAGATGTCCGGACCGTCCGCCAGGCCCAGGAGGCGGAAGGCGCGGGCCTGGGCCGGTTCGAGCTGGCCGTAGCCGAGTTCGAAGGTGGCCTTGACCGCGAGGTCGCCCGCCTGGAGTTCGTCGAGGCGGCGGCGCTCGTCCGCCAGCTTCGCCGCGAGCACCGAGACCGTCCAGGTGCGGCGGGCCGCCAGGCGGGACGCCGCGATGCGGATCGCCAGGGGGAGGAAGCCGCAGGCCGCGACCACGTCCAGGGCCGACTCCCGTTCCGTCCGTACGCGTTCCTCGCCGACGATCCTCGTGAAGAGCTGGAGCGCTTCCTCCGGGGACATCACGTCCAGGTCCACCAGGTGCGCGCCCGCCAGGTCGACCATGCGGATACGGCTGGTCACCAGGGCCGCGCAGCCCGCCGTGCCGGGCAGGAGGGGGCGGATCTGGGCGGCGTCCCGCGCGTTGTCCAGGAGGACCAGGACCCGGCGGCCGTCCAGCGTCGAGCGGTAGAGCGCGGCGCGGTCGTCGAGCGAGTCCGGGATCGCCGAGTCCGGGGTGCCGAGCGCGCGGAGGAAGGAGCCGAGGACCGTCTCCGGGGCGGCCGCGCGGTTGCCCGCGCCCTGGAGGTCCACGTACAGCTGGCCGTCCGGGAAGTGCGGCCGGGCCTCGTGGGCCACGTGCACGGCGAGCGTCGTCTTCCCGACGCCGCCGATTCCCGCCAGCGCCGAGACCGCCATGACGTGGCCCTCGGCCGTCGCGAGGCGGGCGCCCAGTTCGCGGACGAAGGAGGTCCTGCCCGTGAAGTCGGGGACCGTGGCCGGGAGCTGGGCTGGGCGGGCCACGGGTGCGGCGGCCGGGGCCGCCTCCTCCACCGGGCGGGCCAGTTCGGCGTCGCCCTGGAGGATGCGCTGCTGGAGCCGGGAGAGTTCGGGTGTGGGGTCGACGCCGAGCTCGTCGGCGAGGAGCCGGCGCGTGTCCGCGTACACGGCGAGCGCCTCCGCCTGCCGCCCGCCCCGGTAGAGGGCGAGCATGAGCAGCTCGCGGAGTCGCTCGCGCAGTGGGTGCGCGGCGGTCAGTGCGGTCATCTCGGAGATGGCCTCGGCGTGCGCGCCGACCTCCAGGTCGATGTCCAGGCGGGTTTCGAGGAGCGTCAGCCGCCATTCCTCCAGGCGGGTCCGCTGCGTCTCGGCGTACGGGCCGGGTACGGAGGCCAGCACCTCGCCGTCCCACAGGGCGAGGGCCTCGGCGAGCCGCGCCCGGGCGCCGGCCCGGTCCCCTGAGGCCCGCAGCTTCTCGGCCTCGGTGGCCAGCTCCTGCGCGGTGAGGAGGTCCAGGGCCCTGGTACGCAGGGCGTAGCCGCCCGACTCGCTGACCAGGACCTTCGGGTCGAGGGCCTTGCGGAGGCGGGAGGCGTACGTCCGTACCGCCGCGAGGGCCTGCGAGGGCGGCTCCTCGCCCCAGAGCGCGTCGATCAGCTCGGCGGCGGTGGCGGTGCGTCCGCCGCGCAGGAGCAGGGCGGCGAGCAGGGCGCGCTGCTGCGGCGAGCCGGTGGGCAGGGCCTCGCCGTCACGCCAGGCGCGTACGGGACCGAGCACGCCGAAGCGCAGCTCACCGGGGCCTTGACCGGCGCGCGGCTCGGGGCCTTCGCCGACGCTCGCGCCCGTACCGGCGCCGCCGGTGTCCTCGTCGGCGTGCGCACTTCTGGAGGCGTCATCGCCCGCCGGGGCCGGCGCGCCCACCTTCGGAGCCCGCTGCACCGGAACTCGCGGCCCGTTCACACGGTCCATCGCTCCCCCTGCCCGTACCGCTGGTTTCGCCCAGGACAGTCTGCCTTGTCCGGAGGGAGTCCGTCAGCATCGGGTCGGCCGAGAGCGGGCCGGAAGCGGGACTGGAGCGGGGCTGGGACCGGGTCGTTGCGCGACCGTTGTACGCCACGGTAGCTGACGACCCGTCAGATCAGCGCTACCGTGAAGGCCATGGAGAGCATGGAGAGCAGCATGGAGGGCAGCACGGTGACCACCCCCGAGGCCTTTCCGCAGATCATCTCGGTGGACGACCACACCGTGGAGCCCCCGCACGTCTGGCGGGACCGGCTCCCGTCCCGCTTCCACGACACCGGCCCCCGGGTCGTCCGCGCCCCCCTCAAGGAGATGACCTTCCTCGGCGGCAAGTTCGCCCCGGTCATGGGCGCCAAGGGCGACGACGGGCCCATCGGCGACTGGTGGGTCTACGAGGACCTGCACCGGCCCCTCACCCGGCTCGACACCGCCGTCGGCTACGACCGTGACGAGATAAAGCTCGAAGTCATCACGTACGAGCAGATGCGGCCCGGCTCGCACTCCGTCCCCGACCGCCTCGCCGACATGGACGTCAACCACGTCCAGTCCGCCCTCTGCTTCCCCACCTTCCCGCGCTTCTGCGGGCAGACCTTCACCGAGGCGAGCGACCGCGAGCTCGGCCTGCTCTGCGTGCGCGCCTACAACGACTGGATGGTCGACGAGTGGTGCGGCCCCGAGGCGCACGGCCGGCTCATCCCGCTCACCCTCATCCCGCTGTGGGATCCCGAGCTCGCCGCCGCCGAGGTCCGCCGCAACGCCGCGCGCGGGGTCCGGGCCGTCGCCTTCTCCGAGATCCCGCCCCACCTCGGGCTCCCCTCGGTCCACACGGACCACTGGGACCCCTTCTTCCGCGCCTGTGACGAGACCGGCACGGTCATCGCCATGCACATCGGCTCCTCCAGCCGGATGCCGTCCACCTCGGCCGACGCCCCGCCGGCGGTCGGCTCCACCATCACCTTCGCGAACTGCTGCTTCTCGATGGTCGACTGGCTGATGAGCGGCAAGTTCGAGCGCTTCCCGAACCTGCGGATCATGTACGCGGAGGGCCAGATCGGCTGGATCCCGTACATCCTGGAGCGCGCGGACGTCGTCTGGGAGGAGAACCGCGGCTGGGGCGGCGTCGCCGACAAGGTCCTGCGCCCGCCGTCCGAGCTCTTCGCCGGTCATGTCTTCGGCTGCTTCTTCGACGACGCCTTCGGCCTGAAGAACCTCGACTCGATCGGCGTCGGGAACGTCCTGTACGAGACGGACTACCCGCACTCCGACTCCACCTGGCCCAAGTCGCGGGAGGTCGGCGAGGCCCAGATGGGTCACCTGGCGCCGGACGTCGTCGAGCGGATCGTCCGCGGCAACGCGATCGAGCTCCTGGGGCTGAGCCCGGAGGGCCTCTGGCGGCCGTGAGCGGGGGGTGACGCGCGGCGGGGCCTTTGGGGCGCACCGCCGCGCGGCCCTATCGGACGTCGTGGACGCTGTGTTCGCTGAGGTCGGCCGCGTGCCGGGCGACGGTCCTGTAGTCGACGTCGTCATGGAGGACGGTCAGCCCGTGATGGGCCGCGGTGGCCGCGATCAGCAGGTCGACGGCTGAGGCGCTCCTGTGCTCCCCGGCCCTCGCCATCCGGTGCTGTACGGAGCCGATCCAGCGCCCCGCGTTCTTGGGTACCGCGACGTCGGGGTAGAGGTCGGCGAACATCTCGGCGATCTCGTCGTACTCGCGACTGTTCCGGGCGCTGTAGAGGAACTCGGCGCGCTGGGGGTAGCAGGAGGCGATCGCCTCGGCGTCGATGGCGTCGTACCAGGCCGACTGGAGCGCGGGGTCGCTGAGCAGCCGGACGAGGCCGGAGGTGTCGAGGAGGTAGATCACCGACCGTCCTTCTCGGCTTGGTGCAGCTGTTCGGCGTCCTCAACCGCCCCCCACGTGCGTGCGCGCTCGAAGTGGCGGCTGATGCGTGCGGCGCGCTCCTGCCGGTCGGCGTAGAACCGGAGGGCCAGGTTGACCGCTTCCTTCTTGGTCCTGGCCTTGGACAGGACCATCGCACGCTGCAGCGCGTCATCGTCTATGTCGATCTGGGTCACGGCCATGTCGAGCCTCCCTGTGCCGCCCCGGGACACCAGTGCCCTGATGTTGGTGATGTACAAAAAATTGTACGCCATCAACATCGCCTGCGCGACCCTTGCCCGGTGGCGCCCCGGCGGCGACGATGGGGCCCTTCAGAATCTGACTAAGCGTCAGTTAAGGGGTTCCCATGGTCGTCTACGGGATGCAGCTGCCCGTCCAGTCGCAATCCGCCCTCTACGCCGAGGCCTGGGAGGCGGCCGCCGGTCCCGGGGACCTCCTCGCCGTCGCCCGGGCCGCCGAGGCGCACGGCTTCGACTACCTCGCGAGCTGCGACCACGTCGCCATCCCGCGCCGGCTCGCCGGGGCGATGAGCACCGTCTGGTACGACCCGGTCGCCACGCTCTCCTTCCTCGCCGCCGCCACCGAGCGCGTCCGGCTCCTCTCGCACGTCGCCGTCGTCGGCCTGCGTCATCCGCTCGTCACGGCCAAGGCGTACGCGACCCTCGACCACCTCTCCGGCGGCCGGCTGGTCCTCGGGGTCGGCGCCGGGCACGTCCAGGAGGAGTTCGAGGCGCTCGGCGTGGACTTCGCGCGCCGGGGCGCCGTGCTCGACGAGACCGTCGACGCGCTCCGGGCGGCCCTCGGCCCCGAGGAGTACCCCGAGCACCTCGGGGAGCTCTTCGCCTTCAAGGACCTCGGGCAGCTGCCCCGGCCCGCCCAGGAGCGGGTCCCGGTCTGGGTGGGCGGCTCCTCGCCGGCCGCCGTGCGCCGGGCCGCGCTCAAGGGCGACGGCTGGCTGCCGCAGGGCGACCCGCGCGACAAGCTCGCCGCGCAGATCCAGCGGCTCCTGCGGCTCCGCGCCGAGGCCGGGATCGCCGAGCCGATCACCGTCGGCGCCATCACCGAGGCGCTGTACGTCGGCGAGCCCGGCTGGGAGGTCGGCCGCCGCACCCTGAGCGGCCGCCCGGAGGAGCTCGCCGCCTCCCTGCGGGCGTACGGGGAGATGGGCGTGCACCAGATCCAGGTGCGGTTCCGCTCCCGGAGCCGCACCGAACTCACCGACCAGATGGCGGCCTTCGGCGCGGAGGTCGCACCCCACCTGAACTGAGGAGCGTGGCAGGCATGGGCAAGCTCGACGGACGGGTCGTCCTCGTCACCGGCGCGGCGCGCGGGCAGGGCGAGCAGGAGGCGCGGCTCTTCGCCGCCGAGGGGGCGCGGGTCGTCCTCGCGGACGTGCTCGACGACCCCGGAGAGGCGCTGGCCAAGGAGCTGGGGGAGGAGCGGGCCGCGTACGTCCGCCTCGACGTCACGAAGGAGGACGACTGGACGGCGGCCGTGGCCGCCGCCAAGGAGCGCTTCGGGAAGATCGACGGGCTCGTCAACAACGCCGGGATCCTCCGCTTCAACGAACTGCTCTCCACGCCCCTGGAGGAGTTCCAGGCGATCGTCTCGGTCAACCAGACCGGCTGCTTCCTGGGCATCCGGACGGTCGCGCCCGAGATCGCGGCGGCCGGTGGCGGGACGATCGTCAACACCGCCTCGTACACGGGGCTCACCGGCATGGCCGGGGTCGGCGCCTACGCGGCGAGCAAGCACGCCGTCCTCGGGCTCACCAAGGTCGCGGCGCTCGAACTGGCCGCGCGGAACATCCGGGTCAACGCGGTCTGCCCCGGGGCGATCGACACCCCGATGAGCAACCCGGAGGGCGTGGACCCGGCGTCCACGGCCGAGCTGTACCGCAAGCTCGTGCCGCTCGGGCGGATCGGACAGGCGGCGGAGGTGGCGGCCCTCGCGCTCTTCCTGACGGGCGGGGACTCGGCGTACATCACGGGCCAGCCGTTCGTGATCGACGGCGGCTGGCTGGCCGGCGTGAGTCTTCTCTGAGCCGGCCGGGGCCGGCCCATCCCCATCATCCTGACTGACCGTCAGGTATTGACGCGCCCATCCCGTGGTGCGACAGTCGGGCACACCAGAGATCTGACGGTTCGTCAGAAAGAATGAGGACGGTGAACCCCTTGGAATTCGGGATCTTCGTACAGGGATACGTCGGCAAGCGCGCCGAGACCGATCCCGAGGCCGAGCACAAGGCCCTCATGGAGGAGACCGAGTACGTCATCCAGGCGGACAAGTCCGGGTTCAAGTACGCCTGGGCCTCCGAGCACCACTTCCTGGACGAGTACTCGCACATCTCGGCCAACGACGTCTACCTCGGCTACCTCGCCCACGCCACCGAGCGGATCCACCTCGGCTCCGGCATCTTCAACCCCCTCGCCCCCGTCAACCACCCGGTGAAGGTGGCCGAGAAGGTCGCCATGCTCGACCACCTCTCCGGCGGACGCTTCGAGTTCGGCTCCGGACGCGGCGCGGGCTCCCACGAGATCCTCGGGTTCATGCCGGGCATCACCGACATGAACCACACGAAGGAGATCTGGGAGGAGACCATCGCCGAGTTCCCCAAGATGTGGCTCCAGGACGAGTACGTCGGCTTCCAGGGCAAGCACTGGTCCCTGCCGCCCCGCAAGATCCTGCCCAAGCCGTACGGCGCCTCCCACCCCGCCATGTGGTACGCGGCCGGGTCCCCCTCCTCGTACGCCATGGCCGCGAAGAAGGGCCTCGGCGTCCTCGGCTTCAGCGTGCAGAAGGTCGCCGACATGGAGTGGGTCGTCGAGTCCTACAAGACGGCGATCAAGGAGGCCAAGGCCGTCGGCGACTTCGTCAACGACAACGTCATGGTTACCTCCACCGCCATCTGCGCGGAGACCCACGACAAGGCCGTCGAGATCGCCGTCTCCGGCGGCCTCAACTACCTCCAGTCGCTGCTCTTCCGCTACCACGACACCTTCCCCCGGCCGGAGGGCATCCCCGAGTGGCCCGAGCTGCTCCCCGAGTACTCGGCCGAGATCATCGAACTCCTCATCCAGGAGGAGCTGATGATCTGCGGCGACCCCTCCGAGGTCCTCGGCCAGTGCAAGCGCTGGGAGCAGGCCGGCGCCGACCAGCTCTCCTTCGGCATCCCGATCGGGATCTCGTACGAGGACACGATGAACTCGATCAAGCTGATCGGCGAGCACGTGATCCCCGAGATCGACACGGACCCGGTCCACCGCACGACCCGCTTCCGCCAGGCCGCGGGCTCCTGACGCGAGGGGCGCGGGCTCCGGGCGGAGCCCGTCGCCCGTCGGCGGAGTCCGCCGGCAGAGCCAGTCGTACGAGCGCGGGGCGGTGTCTTCCCGGATCGCCGCCCCGTGTCCGGCCCCGGCCGGAGGCCGTTCCGCGGCGGCCCCCGGTCCGGGGCACACCCGCGTCCACGGACAGAGAGGGACCGTCATGCTCGACCACCTGATCACCGGCGCCACCGTCGTGGACGGCACCGGCGCCCCCGCGTTCACCGCCGACGTCGGGATACGCGACGGCCGCATCGCCGTCGTCGCCGAACCCGGCACCGTCAGCGAGGAGGCCCGGACCACCGAGGACGCCACCGGCCTCGTCCTCACCCCCGGCTTCGTCGACCCCCACACCCACTACGACGCCCAGCTCTTCTGGGACCCGTACGCCACCCCCTCCATGAACCACGGCGTCACCACCGTCGCCGGCGGCAACTGCGGCTTCACCCTCGCCCCGCTCCACCCGGACCGGCCCGAGGACGCCGACTACACGCGCCGCATGATGTCCAAGGTCGAGGGCATGGCCCTGGCGGCCCTGGAGGAGGGCGTCGACTGGGGCTGGTCGTCCTTCGCCGAGTACCTCGACGCCCTCGAAGGGCGGATCGCCGTCAACGCCGGCTTCATGGTCGGCCACTGCGCGCTGCGCCGGTACGTGATGGGCGCCGACGCCGTCGGCGGGCAGCCCACCCCCGAGCAGCTGGACCAGATGGTCGCCCTCCTCAAGGGCGCCATGGAGGCCGGGGCCTGGGGACTCTCCACCACCCAGTCCGCCACCCACTCCGACGGCGACGGCGCCCCCGTCGCCTCCCGGCACGCCACGCCCGCCGAGCTGATCGCCCTGTCGAAGGCCGTCGGCGAGCACGAGGGCACGCAGCTGGAGGCGATCCTGGCCGGCTGCCTCGACCAGTTCTCCGACGCCGAGATCGAGCTGTTCGTCGAGATGACGGCGGCGGCCGGACGCCCGCTCAACTGGAACGTCCTCACCATCGACGCCGCCGTCCCCGAGCGCGTCCCTCGCCAGCTCACCGCCTCCGAGCGGGCCCGCAAGTCCGGCGGCCGGATCGTCGCCCTCACCATGCCGATCCTCACCCCCATGAACATGTCACTCGGCACGTTCTGCGCGCTCAACCTCATCCCCGGCTGGGGCGAGATCCTCGCCCTCCCCGTCCCCGAGCGGATCGCGAGACTCCGCGACCCCGACGTCCGGGCCGAGATGCTGCGGCGAGCCGACTCCAAGGAGGCCGGGGTCTTCCGGCGGCTCGCCCACTTCGGCCGGTACGTCATCGGCGACACGTACAGCGCGGAGAACGAGGGCCTGACCGGCCGGGTCGTGAAGGACATCGCCGCCGAACGCGGCCAGGACGCCTTCCAGTGCCTCGTCGAGATCTGCGCCAACGACGACCTGCGGACCGTCCTGTGGCCGATGCCCAGCGACAACGACCCGGCGTCCTGGGCACTGCGCCGCGAGACCTGGGACCACGAGGACGTGCTGCTCGGCGGCTCGGACGCGGGCGCGCACCTGGACCGGATGTGCGGGGCGCCGTACACGACCCGCTTCCTCGGCGACTGTCTGCGCGGCCGGAAGCTGGTGCCCCTGGAGCGGGCGGTGCGGATGCTGACCGACGAGCCGGCGCGGCTCTTCGGGCTGCGCGAGCGCGGCCGTATAGAGGAGGGCTTCCACGCCGACCTCGTCCTCTTCGACCCGGAGCGGATCGAGGCGGGCCCGGCGACGCTGGTGCACGACCTGCCGGGGGACAGCCCGCGGCTCGACTCGCGCGCGATCGGGATCGTGTCGGTCCGGGTCAACGGCGTGGAGACCGTACGGGACGACGAGGTGACCGGCGCGATCCCCGGCAGGGTGCTGCGCTCCGGCCGTGACACGAGGACGGTGGCGACGCGATGACCCGTACGGAGAAGCGGAGGACCGAGCGGCTTTTCATCGGCGGCGAGTGGGTCGAGCCCGACGGCGGCCACTACGAGGTGATCGACCCGGCCACGGAGGAGGTCGTCGGTCTCGCGCCGGAGGCGTCGCGCGCCCAGGTGTACGAGGCGGCCGCCGCGGCCCGGGCGGCCTTCGACTCCTGGTCGCGGACGAAGCCGGAGGAGCGGGCGGCGATCCTCGACCGGGCCGCGGACCTGATGGCCCGGGACGCCGAGGAGAACGTCCTGCTCGCGCTGGCCGAGACCGGCGCCACCACCGGCACCGCCCGCGGCATGCAGGTCGCGGTCGGCTCCTCCCGCTTCCGGCGGTACGCCCGGGGCGCGATGGAGCCGGTCGAGCAGGCGCTGCCGCCGCAGATCAACGAGGCCGGACCGATGGGGAAGGCCGGGGTGTTCGGCGCGGTGGCGGTGCGGCGCCCGGTCGGCGTGGTCACCTGCATCACCTCGTACAACAACCCCTGGGCCAACCCGGCGGGCAAGATCGCGCCCGCGCTCGCGATGGGCAACACGGTCCTCGTGAAGCCGGCCCCGCAGGACCCGCTGTCGGTGTACGCGATGACCCGGGCCCTGGCGGAGGCCGGGGTCCCGGCGGGTGTGGTCAACGTGGTCACCGGCTCCTCGGTGGAGTCCGGGCAGGCGGCGGTGGACTCCCCGGACGTCGACATGGTCTCGTTCACCGGCTCGACGGCGGTCGGGCAGGCGATCGGCGAGGTCTGCGGGCGCGACCTGAAGCGGCAGCTGATGGAGCTGGGCGGGAAGGGGGCGGCGGTCGTCTTCGACGACGCGGACCTGGACTCGGCGGTCATGGGCATCGGGACGACCTTCGCCTTCTACAGCGGGCAGATCTGCACCGCCCCGACGCGGGTGCTCGCGCAGCGCGGGATCTACGAGCGGCTCGTCGAGAAGCTGACCGGCTTCATGGCCTTCATGAAGGTCGGGGACCCGGCCGCGCAGGGCACGGTGGTCGGCCCGGTGATCTCGGCGGCGCACCGCGACCGGGTGGAGTCGTACGTCGAGCTGGGCCGGAAGGAGGGGGCGCGGGTCGTCGCGGGCGGGGAGCGTCCGGACTTCGCCAAGGGCTTCTACGTGGCCCCGACACTGCTGGCCGACTGCACCAACGAGATGCGGGTGGTGCGGGAGGAGATCTTCGGTCCGGTCGTCGTGGTCGTCCCCTTCGACGAGGAGGAGGAGGGGATCGCGCTCGCCAACGACAGCGAGTACGGCCTCATCGACTACGTGTGGTCGGGCGACGTGGCCCGCGCCTTCCGCGTGGCGGCCCGGCTGCGGGCCGGCGGGGTGGGCGTGAACACGATCGGGCGGAACATGGAGGCGCCGTTCGGCGGATTCAAGCGGAGCGGGGTCGGACGGGACGTCGGCTCGTACGCGCTGCACGCCTACAGCGAGCTCCAGTCGGTCGTCTGGCCGGGCTGAGCCCGGGTCGACGGCACGCCGGGGGCCGTGCGGAAAATTGCTCGGGAAATTTTGGAAACGGACATTTGGGGCGCCGCTGCGGTTCCCGCATATCGGACACGGGTCGACCGACCTACCAGTTGGTCGGCCCGTTTCGGTCGTCGATCTTTCAATCATTGGTGGGTGTCCGCTTCGACCCGCTCAATGTAAGGCGATGATCGATCAAGTGAGCGGAGTTCGATCTTCCGGATAAGGAAACCGCAGCATTTAACGTCCTGTTCATGACTCAGGTGGAAGCACGGCCCCAGGCCGGAGACACGGTAAGGGGCGTCAACGCCCCGGGCGGCACTCAGGCCGTACGCAAGAAGGGCCTCGGAGGCAACTCCGTCGGCCTGCTCGGCAGCGCCGTCATCGGCGTCTCGACGGTCGCCCCCGTCTACTGCCTGACCTCGACGCTCGGCTCCACGGCCGGCGAGGTCGGCCTGCAGATGCCGGCCATCTTCCTCGCGGGCTTCCTCCCGATGCTCCTCGTCGCCTTCGCGTACCGGGAGCTCAACAAGGTCATGCCGGACTGCGGCACCTCCTTCACCTGGACCGTGAAGGCCTTCGGCCCCAAGATCGGCTGGATGTGCGGCTGGGGCCTCGTCATCGCGACGATCATCGTGCTCTCCAACCTCGCGGGCGTCGCGACCTCCTACTTCTGGCTCCTCGCGGGTGAGCTCAGCGGAAGCGAATCCATCGCCGCCCTGGACGACAACAAAGCCGTCCACATCCTCACCTGCCTCACGCTGATCGCCGTCGCCACGGCCATCAGCTACCGCGGCATGACCGCCACCAAGGGCATCCAGTACGCCCTCGTCGGCCTCCAGCTCGTCGTCCTCGTCGTCTTCGTGGCGATGGCCCTGTCGAAGGCCGGCGACTTCGAGACCTCGGTCTCCTTCTCCTGGTCCTGGATGAACCCCTTCGCGGTCCAGTCCTTCGCCGCCTTCACCGCCGGCCTCTCCCTCTCGATCTTCATGTACTGGGGCTGGGACGCCTGCATGGCGACCAACGAGGAGACCACCGGCAGCGCGAAGACCCCCGGCCGCGCCGCGCTCATCGCGATGGTCGTGCTCGTCGCCTCGTACCTCGCCACCGGCATCGCCGCGCAGATGGCCGTCGGCTCCGGCGAGGAGGGCCTCGGCCTCGCCAACCCGGAGACCTCCGACAACGTCTTCGCCGCCCTCGCCGGCCCCGTCATGGGCCCGACGCTCGGCATCCTGCTCTTCGTCGCGGTCCTCGCCTCGGCGGCCGCGAGCCTCCAGACGACCTTCATCCCGGTCGCCCGCACCGTGCTCGCCATGGCGGCGTACGAGGCGCTGCCGAAGTCCTTCACCAAGGTCCACCCGGTGTTCAAGACCCCCGGCAAGGCCACGATCGTGGCCGGCGTCGCCACCGGCGTCTTCTACACGGTGATGACCCTCGTCAGCGAGAACGTCCTGGTCGACACGATCTACGCCCTCGGCCTGATGATCTGCTTCTACTACGCCCTGACGGCCTTCGCCTGCGTCTGGTACTTCCGCGGCGAGCTCTTCCGCTCCGGCCGGGACTTCGCCTACAAGGGCCTCATGCCGCTGGTCGGCGGCCTGATGCTGACCGCCGTCTTCGGCAAGACGCTCTACGACATGTGGGACCCGGCCTACGGCTCCGGCTCCGCCGTGTACGGCGTCGGCTCGGTCTTCGTCATCGGCGTCGGACTGCTGCTCCTCGGCGTGGTCATCATGCTGGTCATGCAGCGCAGGAGCCCGGCGTTCTTCCGCGGCGAGATCCTGACGAAGGACACCCCGTCACTGGTGGTCGCCGACTGACGGCGCTCGTACGTCCCTGAGCCGTACGTTCCTGAGTCATCCGAAACGCGAAGGCGGCGGGCCCGTGGGGGGTCCCGCCGTCTTCGTCATTTCCGCGCGTCCGGTCAGTGCCCGGGGAGCAGCTTCTCCACCGCCGCGTTGGCCGGGGGCAGGTCGGGGGTGCCGGCGGGCTTCGCCTTGGGGGTCAGGACGCCGCTGAGCGGGACGACGGAGGGCAGGTTCATGCCGCCGGTGTCGGCGGCGGCGGTCCCGGCGGTGGCGCCCGCGAGACCCGCGGCGGCGAAGGCGGTCAGGGCGGCTGCGGTGAGGATCCTCTTCATGCCCGCTCCAACGCGGACGGGAGGGGTCCGGTTACGACCGGCGGGGCTCCTTAGGATGCGTGCGTGGATTACGTGTACGGGGAAACGGCCTGGTCGCTGCGCCCGGGCCGGGCGGAGGACGTCGAGCCGGTCGCCGAGCTGCGGGCCGTCGTCATGCGGGACGACCTCGTGCGGCTCGGCCGCTACGACGAGCACCGGGTGCGGCAGCGGCTGCGGGACGGGTTCTCGCCCGCGTACACCTCGGTGATCGAGGTGGGCGGCGCCTTCGCGGGATGTGTGACCCTCCGCCCGTACGAGCCGGGGGAGGGCGACGGCTTCTGCCTGGAGCACTTCTACCTGGCCCCCGAGGTGCAGGGGCGGGGGCTCGGGACGGCGGTGCTGCGCGACCTGCTCGACCGGACCGACGCGGAGGGGGTACCCGTCCGGCTGGTGGTCCTGAAGGGGAGCGCGGCCCGCCGTCTTTACGAGCGTGAGGGGTTCATCCTCGAGTCCGAGGAGGACCCGGTCGACGTTCTGATGGTGCGGGAGGCCGCCCGTACCGTCAGAAGCCCACGCCGGCCGGCTGCCGGACGGTGACGTTGAGCCGGTTGAAGAGGTTGGTGATTCCGACCATCAGCACGATCGACGCGAGCTGCTTCTCGTCGAAGTGATCGGCGGCGGCGTCCCAGATCGCGTCCGGCACGGCGTCCGAGACGTCGGCGAGCCGGGTCGCGGCCTCGGCGAGCGCGAGGGCCGCGCGCTCCTCCTCGGAGAAGTACGGCGCCTCGCGCCAGGCGGCGACGGCGAACAGCTTCTCGTCGCTCACCCCGGCCTTCCGGGCGTTCTTCGCGCCGATGTCGACGCAGAAGCCGCAGCTGTTGATCTGGCTGGCCCGCAGGTGCACGAGCTCCAGGGTCGACTCGGGGACCCCGCCCTGCCGGGCGGCCTTCACCAGGTCCATGATCGCCGGACCGGCGCCGGGCAGGATGTAGGCGGGGTTGGTCATGCGGGCCTTGGGCTCGTGGTTCGCCATGGTGATCGCTCCTCAGCGTCTCGCGTCAGTCGTTCGTTCGGGCGTTCGTTCGTCGCTTTCACCGCATTGACGGAGCGCGCGCCGAGAATGTGACACGACGGGAGAACTTTTCCCGAGAAACTCTTCTACGCCTCCGCGATGAGGGCGGTCGCGACCGTGCGGAAGCCGAGCCGTCCGTAGAGCCGGGCCACGTCCGCGTCCGACGCGGTCAGGAACACCAGCTCCGCGCCCCGGGCGCGGGCGTCCGCGGCGAGCACGGCCGTCACCGCGAGCCCGAGGCCGCGGCGGCGGGCCGCCGGGACGGTGCCGACGCCGACGACCTCGGAGACCTGTCCGACGGGCTGGTGCTGCCCGGCCGCGAGGGCGTCACCGGCGCCGTCGAGGGCCGCCGCGAGCCGGGTCAGACCCGCGCCGATCCGCTCGGCGATCCGCTCGGCGGTGCCGGGTGCCGGGACCATGCCGAAGGCCGCGTACGGGGCGGCGACGGCGGTCTCCAGGGCGGGGTCGTCGGCGTCGACCATCCGGACGGTGATGCCCTCGGGGGCCGGTACGGCGAGCCGGTCGTCCTCCAGGACCATCAGCGGGTGCTCGTGCACCGTGAGGCCGGTCGCCTCCACGGCCGCGCGCAGCCCCGGCGTCGTCTCCGCCACCCACTCGAAGGCCTCGGGCGCCCCCAGCTCCCGCTGCCGGGCCCGTACCTTCTCCACGGCGTCGACCGGCACCTCGCCGGTGTGGCCGAGCGTGGGGCGTGCGTAGTAGGGCCAGCCCTCCCCCTCCCGTACGAACAGGGTCAGGGGCCCGTGCGCCTCGGCGCGGGCGGAGGGGCGGGGTACGGCGTCGTAGAACGACTCGATTCGGTTCAGCACCTGGCCACGGTAGGCGGCGGGGCAGGTGGCCGCCTTCGAATATCGGACGGTACGGGGAACCGGACGTGGCATGATCCCGTCACTCCGGGCAGACGTGGAACAAGGGGGAGCCATGAGCAGGACGCACACCTGCCCGGGATGCGGGCGTGACGACCGGGTGCAGGCCGTGCCCGCCGTGTACCTCGCGGGCCGGGACGCGGTCACCAGCCGGGAGCGGGACCGGGACGGGGACATGCGGACCGTGACGCGGACGGTGACCACCGGACTCTCCGACGCGCTCGCGCCGGTGCCGCAGCCGCCGTCGTACGCGATCGGCTGCCTGGGCGTCCTCGCCGGGGCCGTCTCCTTCGGCACCTTCCTGGGCGGGGCCCTCGCCGGCAAGTGGTTCAGGGACGAGCCCGCGCACGAGCCACCGGAGTTGAACGGCTGGCACGGGCTGCCGCAGGAAGTGGCTGCCGAGCCGCCGGCCTACGAGTTCCTCGGCTGGATCTCGGCGCTCGCGCTGCTCGCCGCCGTCCTCGTGTTCACCGTGCTGCTGCGGCGCCGGGCGGCCTTCACCCGCCTGACGCGCAGGCGCCACCGCGCCGAGGAACTCTGGGCGCACGGCTGGTACTGCCACCGCTGCGCCACGGTCCACTTCGCGGACGTCCCCGGCGAGGACCGGGCCCCGCTCACCCTCCAGCGCTTCCGCGAGAAGGTCTGGGAGCACGGCGGGTACGGAGACCTGGCGGGGGAACAGCGGGCGATGGACCCGTCCCGGGACTGACGGGCTGACACCCGTGAGCCCGTCACGGGACCGGGACTGACGGGCACCCATCCCCCTGACCGCAACTGACGGACACCCGTGTCGTACCCCTCGGAAATCCGTCCCCCACCCCCTACCGTGCCGCTATGCGGATCTCGACCACGATCTTCCTGACCGACGAGACCATCACCCCCGTGCGCCTCGCGCGCGCGTTGGAGGAGCGCGGCTTCGCCGGGCTGTACCTCCCCGAGCACACGCACATCCCCGTCGAGCGGACCACGCCCTACCCGCAGGGCGGCGAACTGCCCCGCGAGTACGGCCGCATCCTCGACCCCTTCGTGGCGCTCGGCCAGGCCGCCGCCGTCACCGAACGGCTCGGACTCGGCACCGGCGTCACGCTGGTCGCCGAGCACGACGCGATCGCCCTCGCCAAGCAGATCGCGACCCTCGACCACCTCTCCGGGGGCCGCTTCACCCTCGGTGTCGGCTACGGCTGGAACCGCGAGGAGGCCGCCGACCACGGCGTCGACTGGTCCACGCGCCGGGACCTCACCCATGACCGGCTGGCCCTGATGCGGGCCCTGTGGGCCCCGGAACCCACGGCATACGAAGGGGAGTTCGGCCGCTCCGTCCGCGCCTCGCAGGCCTGGCCCAAGCCGGCGCGCGGCGGTGCGCCCCGCATCCTGCTGGGCGGCGCGGCGGGCCCGAAGCTGTTCGCGCGGATCGCCGCCGAGGCGGACGGCTGGATGCCGATCGGCGGCCGGGGTCTGACGGATTCGCTCCCGGTCCTGCGCGAGGTCTGGGAGGCCGCGGGCCGCGACCCGAAGGCCCTCCAGGTGGTCCCGTACGCGGTCCTCCCGAACGCCGGCAAGTTCGCGCACTTCGAAGGGCTGGGCTGCGCCGAGGCCGTCCTCCAGCTGCCGCCGGGCGACGAGACCGAGGTCATGAGGGTCCTCGACGAGTACGCGCGGTTCCTCTGAGCGGCGGCCTCCACGGGCGGGAGGGTCCTTCTTCCTGCGGGGACCCGAAGCCGCCCCGTCCCGCCCGCTCGTATGCTCGGTTCATGACGGATCACCAGGCAGCACGTCCCACCGAGAACGCCATGCGTCGCGCACTCAAGCGGGCCAGGGACGGGGTCGCGCTCGATGTCACCGAGGCCGCCGTGCTGTTGCGGGCGCGCGGGGAGGACCTGGCGGATCTCGTCGCGTCCGCCGGGCGGGTGCGGGACGCCGGGCTCGAGGCCGCCGGGCGGCCCGGGGTCATCACGTACTCGAAGAGCGTGTTCATACCGCTCACCAGACTCTGCCGGGACAAGTGCCACTACTGCACCTTCGTCACCGTGCCCGGCAAGCTGCGCCGCGACGGCCACGGGATGTTCATGTCGCCGGACGAGGTCCTCGACATCGCCCGGCGCGGGGCCGAGATGGGCTGCAAGGAGGCCCTGATCACCCTCGGCGACAAGCCCGAGGACCGGTGGCCCGAGGCACGCGAGTGGCTCGACGCGCACGGCTACGACGACACCCTCGCGTACGTACGGGCCATGGCGATCCGCATCCTGGAGGAGACGGGGCTGCTTCCGCACCTCAACCCCGGGGTGCTGTCCTGGACCGACTTCCAGCGGCTCAAGCCCGTCGCGCCGTCCATGGGCATGATGCTGGAGACGACGGCGACCCGGCTGTGGAGCGAGCCCGGCGGACCCCACTACGGATCGCCCGACAAGGACCCCGCCGTGCGGCTGCGGGTCCTGGAGGACGCGGGACGGTCCTCCGTGCCGTTCACGAGCGGACTGCTCCTCGGCATCGGCGAGACCGTCGAGGAGCGAGCCGAGTCGCTGTTCGCGCTGCGGCGCGTGGCCCGCGCCTACCACTCGATCCAGGAACTGATCATCCAGAACTTCCGCGCCAAGCCGGACACGGCGATGCGCGGGATGCCCGACGCCGAGCTGGACGATCTCGTGGCCACCGTCGCCGTCGCACGGCTCATCATGGGACCCTCCGCCTGCCTCCAGGCCCCGCCCAACCTCGTCGACTCCGAGTACGAGCGGCTCATCGCCGCAGGCATCGACGACTGGGGCGGCGTCTCGCCGATCACCATCGACCACGTCAACCCCGAGCGGCCCTGGCCCAGGATCGAGGAGCTCGCCGAGCGGTCCGCCGCCGCCGGCTTCGAGCTGCGCGAACGCCTCTGCGTCTACCCGGAGTTCATCCAGCGCGGCGAGCCCTGGCTCGACCCCCGGCTCCTCCCGCACGTCCGCGCCCTCGCCGATCCCGAGACCGGCCTCGCCGACCCCGACGCGCCGGTGCGCGGCCTGCCCTGGCAGGAGCCCGACGAGGCCTTCACCGCCACCGGCCGCACCGACCTGCACCGCACCATCGACACCACGGGCCGCACGCACGACCGGCGCGACGACTTCGACGAGGTGTACGGCGACTGGGAGGCGCTCCGCGAGGCCGCCGCCCCCGGCATGGTCCCCGAGCGCATCGACACCGACGTCCGCGAGGCCCTCGCCGTCGCCGCCGACGACCCGACGAGGCTCACCGACGCCCAGGCGCTCGCCCTGCTGCACGCCGACGGGCCCGCGCTCGACGCGCTCACCCGGATCGCGGACGACGTCCGGCGCGCGGCGGTCGGCGACGACGTGACGTACATCGTCACGCGGAACATCAACTTCACCAACGTCTGCTACACCGGCTGCCGTTTCTGCGCCTTCGCCCAGCGGCGCACCGACGCCGACGCGTACACCCTCTCCCTCGACCAGGTCGCGGACCGCGCCCAGCAGGCCTGGGAGGTCGGCGCCGTCGAGGTCTGCATGCAGGGCGGCATCCACCCCGACCTGCCCGGCACGGCCTACTTCGACATCGCGCGCGCGGTGAAGGAGCGCGTCCCCGGCATGCACGTGCACGCCTTCTCCCCGATGGAGGTCGTCAACGGCGCGACCCGCACCGGGCTTTCGATCCGGGAGTGGCTGACGGCGGCGAAGGAGGCCGGCCTCGACTCGATCCCCGGCACCGCCGCCGAGATCCTCGACGACGAGGTCCGCTGGGTCCTCACCAAGGGCAAGCTGCCCACGGCGACGTGGATCGAGGTGATCACGACGGCGCACGAGCTGGGCATCCGCTCGTCGTCCACGATGATGTACGGGCACGTGGACCAGCCCCGCCACTGGCTCGGCCACTTCCGGACGCTCTCCCGCATCCAGCAGGAGACGGGCGGTTTCACCGAGTTCGTGACCCTGCCCTTCATCCACACCAACGCGCCCGTCTACCTCGCGGGCATCGCCCGCCCCGGCCCGACCGCCCGCGACAACCGCGCGGTCATCGCCATGGCCCGGCTGCTCCTCCACCCGCACATCCCCAACATCCAGACCAGCTGGGTGAAGCTGGGCACGGAGGGCGCCGCCGAGATGCTCCGCTCGGGCGCGAACGACCTGGGCGGCACGCTGATGGAGGAGACCATCTCCCGTATGGCGGGGTCGAGTTACGGCTCGTACAAGTCGATCCGCGACCTGGAGGCCATCGCGGAGGCGGCGGGCCGACCGGTGAAGCCCCGGACGACCCTCTACGGGGAGGTCCCGGAGGAGCGTCAGCGCACGGCGACCGCCTCCGACGGCCACCTGCCGGAACTCCTGCCGCTCGCCCAGGACTGAGTGCATGATGCGTCCATGACGCAGATCATCAAGGGGGGAAACCTTCCGCTGAGCGGCGAGCCCATGCGGGTCGCCGTCGTCCGCCGGTCCGACGGGCCGGGAGCGCCGGAGGTGGACGCGGCGGCGCTGCTCGTCGGCGCGGACGGCAAGGTCAGGGGCCGGGAGGACCTGGTCTTCTACAACCAGTCCGCGCACGCCGGCAGCGGCGTGCGGCTGACGGGGAACGTCCGGGCCGAGGGCGGGTCGGTCGCGGACTGGCTGGAGATCGACCCGGGCCGCGTGGAGCCGGCCGTGGAGCGGATCGTGGTCGCGGCGTCCTGCGACGACGCGACGTTCGGTGAGGTCGAGGACCTGTACCTGCGGGCGGTGAGCGCGACCACGGGGGAGCAGCTGGCGCTGTACGCGGTCGAGGACGCGACGACGGAGACGGCGATCCTGCTGGGCGAGTTCTACCGCAGGAACGGCGGCTGGAAGTTCCGCGCGGTGGGGCAGGGGTACGACTCCGGACTGCCGGGCCTGGCGGAGGACTTCGGATTCGCGGTGCCGGACGCGGCGGTGGAGGCGGGGGAGGAGGCGGCGGCCGAGGTGGCCGAGGCGGAGGTGCCGGAGGCCCCGGCGCAGGTATCTGCTCCCGTGCCCGCGCAGGCTCCCACACCCGCCCCCACACCCGCTTTCGTGCCCCTCGCCGTCGGGGCCGTCGGCAAGGAGTACGGGCACGGTCCCGCGCCGCTCTCCGTGCCGTCGCTCGGTGTGCCCCTGGCGCGGTGCAACGACCTGCCCGCGGAGATGGGGCCGGAGTTCCCGGCCGTCGAGTTCTCGGGGCGCGGGAAGGAGGACGTCGATCCCGGTCTCACCCTCCCCAAGGGTTTCGTCGTCGTCGACGTGTTCAGGAAGGGCGACGGGTACGTCGAGGTCGTCACGCTGACCGTGCGCGGGCGCCGCTGGAGGGAGGTCCTGGGCAGCGGCCTCCCGGACCTGCGGGGGGTGGGCGTCTTCCACCACGACGGCCAGGCGCCGCTGCGGCTGCGGGTCGACGCGCCGGGGATGGCCGCGTGGACGATCCGGCTCCGGCCGGTGTCGACCCTGCGTACCTTCGACGGTCCCGTGGAGGGTTACGGGCCGGACGTCCTGGCCCACACCGGCGACGAGACCGACGTCAGGTTCCGGTTCCGGGGCGACGAGGACAAGGAGGGGTACTTCGGTGTGAACGTCCACCGGCGCGGCGGACACTGGCAGCACTCGTTCAGCAGGCGGGACCGGGGGCGCGGCGGCGGTTCGATCCCCCGGGGCCCTCGCCTGCTGGTGGTCGAGGCTGACGGCGGCTGGTCCATGGAGCCCGGCGCGTCGAGGATCGCGAGCTTCTGGACCCGCCGCCGCTAGAGGCGTCTTGCGCTACCCGACCAGCAGGTCCTCCTTCAGCTCCTTGAGCTCCCGCTGGTCGATGCCGAGGCCCTTCCGCAGGTACGCGCGGAAGGAGCCGTACTCCTCCTCGACCTCGGCGAAGCTCGCGTTCAGGTACGCGGGGCGGACGTCGAGGAGCGGCTTGTAGACGGCGGCCTGCTGGGCCGGGAGGTGGGAGAGGATCGCCTCGTTGGCGGCGGCCCGGTAGGTGTTGCTGGCGAGGTAGTCCGCCATGACCGTCTCCTCGGGGACGCCGAGGGCGGTGAGCAGGGCCGCGTTCGACCAGCCGGTGCGGTCCTTGCCGGCGGTGCAGTGGAAGAGGACGCCCCGGCGGTCGTCGTCGGCGATGCCGTCGAAGACGGTGGTGTACGCGGTACGGGCGGTGCCGCCGCTCACCATGAAGGTGTTGCCCTCGATCATCATCGCCTCGGCCTCGGCGGGGCTCTTCGGCATCGAGGTGAAGGTGCCGCTGCCCGCGAGGACGTCGGCGACGACGTGCGTCGCGCCGACCGGGACGCGGTCGGGGGCGGTGGTCCGCTCGGACTCCATGCGCAGGTCGAAGACGGTCCGGACGCCGAGGCGCCTCAGCTTGGCGAGGTCGGCGTCGGTGAGCTTCTCCAGGGAGTCGGAGCGGTAGACCTCGCCCATCCGCACCCACTGGCCGTCGCGGGTCCGGTAGCCGCCCGCGTCACGGAGGTTGACCGTGCCCTGGAGACGTATCAGCCGGTCGGCGAGGTGCAGCGGGGTGCCGCGGTCGGGGACGAGGTCGAACCAGCGGCGGTCGGCGGCGGCCAGGCCGGAGACGGTGACCGAGCCGGTGGCGCCGCCGCGGGCGGCCGTGCGGCCGTCGGTGCGGATCGTGACGCCGTGGGTGCCGGGGGCGGACCACGTGACGGTGTAGGTGCCGCCGGCGTTCTCGGTGACGGTCGCGGCGGTGAAGGGGACCCGGTGGTCCGACCGGGAGTGCGCGGAGCCGGCGGAGTGCGGGTGCGCGGAGGCGGCGGGCGCGGTGAGGCCGGCGAGCAGCGCGGCGGCGAGGGCCGCGGCCGAGAGGGCCGCGGCCGAGAGAGTGTTGACTCGTGTCACGGGGTTCATGTCGCGGATGGTTCAAGCCGCAACCGAACCTCGGATGAACTGCGGTCAAAAGTGGACTGAAGGGCGTCGGATCACATAACGTTCCGCGCCCTGAACGCGCGTACCCGGTCGATTACAGTGCGGCGAGGAACCGTCAGCGAACCGCCGACCGGGGGAGGGCACGCCGTGGCCACGACAGCCGCAGCCGTGTGGGGCCGTGCCGAACAGCAGGACTTCCGGGCCCGCGTACGGGGCTGTCTGCTCGGCGGGGCGGTCGGCGACGCGCTCGGGGCGGGGGCCGAGGGCCTCACCCTCGCGGAGACCCGCGAGGCCCACGGACCTGACGGACTGACCGAGCCCGCGCCCGCGTTCGGCCGGCGCGGCGCCGTCACCGCCGCCACCCAGATGAGCCTGTTCACCGTCGACGGCCTCATCCGCGCGCAGGTCCGCCGCGACACCGGCGCCTGGCACCCGCCGACCGACGTCCACCGGGCCCACCTCCGCTGGGCCGCGACCCAGCGCGACTGGGGCCCCGACGAGCGCCGCAAGGACAACGGCTGGCTCGCCCGCGAGGAGTGGCTCTACGCCCGCCGCAACCCGCCCCGCGCCTGCCTCACCGGCTTCGGCGACGAACTCCTCGGCACCCTCGACAAGCCCAAGAACCCGCGGGCGGCCGACTCCGGCGCGCTCGTCCGCTCGGCCCCCTTCGGGCTCCTCGTCGGCTGGGAGCCGCAGCTCGTCTGCCAGCTCGCGGTGGAGTGCGCGGCGCAGTCGCACGGCGCCCCGGAGGCCACCCTCGCGGCGGGCGCCCTGGCCGTCACGGTGCACGGGCTCGCGCGCGGCGGCTCCGTCGAGGCGGCGGTGGCCCGGGCCGTGGAGCAGGTCGCGCAGCGCCCCGGCCACGAGCCGGTCACCGAGGCCCTGACCGGGGCCCTCGGAGCCGTACGGGAAGGGGTGCCGGACGCGGAGCGGGTGGCCGGTCTCGGGGCGGACGAGGACCGCGCCGAGGGGCAGCTGGCGGCGGCCGTCTACTGCGCCCTTGTCGGCGAGGACGTCCGGCACGGACTGCGGCTGGCCGTGAACCACGATGGGCCCTCGTCGGTCACGGGCGCGCTCACCGGCGCGCTGCTCGGCACCCTGCACGGCGAGACGGCCCTCCCGCCGGCCTGGCTGGCCGAACTGGAGGGCCGTGCGACGGTCCTCGAACTGGCCGACGACTTCTCGATGGAGATGACCCAGGGCGCCGCCCTGCACACCCCGACCGAGGCCTCCCCGGGCTGGCTGGCGCGCTACCCGAGGGGCTGAGGGGCGGCTGCCGCGACTGGCCAGGGGGTGACGTCGACCGGTGGCTACCCCAGGGGCTGATCGGCGGCACGTCCGGGCCCGCCCTGCGCGGGTACGGCGGCTGCGGCGCCGTCGCTCCCGTCCCCGTCCCCGTCCGGGTCCGTGCCGATCCGGTGCAGGAGCGCGTCCCGCTCCGGGGTGTCCTCCGGCCTGACGAAGCCGATGAGGACGTACAGGACGAGGGATGTGGCGAGCGGCGAGACGATCTGGATCTGGAGCTCGACGCCGTCGAGGCCGTAGTTGGTGAGCCAGAAGACGAAGAGCCCGGCCGCCCAGGAGACGAGGGCCGCCGTCGGTCCCGACTTCCGGAAGGTCTTCAGCAGACCCAGCATGAACGGGATGGCGATCGGGCCCATCAGCCCGGCCACCCACTTGATGACGACGGTGATGATGTCCTTGAAGGTGGGGGAGTTGACCTGGGTGGCGACCGCCATCGACAGGGCGAGGAAGGCGATCGTCGACCAGCGCGCGGCGATCAGCCCGGCACGCTGCGTCCAGCTGCGCGCGGCCTTGCTGAGGACGGGGGCGATGTCCCGGGTGAAGACGGCCGCGATGGCGTTGGCGTCGGAGGAGCACATGGCCATCGTGTGCGAGAAGAAGCCGACGACGACCAGGCCGAGCAGTCCGTGCGGGAGGAGCTGCTCGGTCATCAGGGCGTAGCTGTCGGAGGCGTCGGGCTTCTTCGGGTCGACGAGCAGCGGCGCGACCCACATGGGGAAGAAGAGGACGAGCGGCCAGACGAACCACAGGACGGCGGAGAGCCGGCCGGAGCGCGTGGCCTCACGGGCGTTGGGGGTGGCCATGTAGCGCTGGGCCTGGTTCCACATGCCGCCGCTGTACTCGAAGGTCTTGATGAAGAGGTACGCGAGGAGGAAGGTCAGCGTGTACGGGCCGGCGGTGGGTGCCGTGTGGCCCTGGAGCTCGGGGCGGTCCCAGACGTCCCAGAGCGCGCTGACGCCGCCGAGCTCGGCGAGGACCGCGACGAGCATGGCGATGCCGGCGAAGAGCTGGATGACGAACTGGCCGAGTTCGGTGAGCGCGTCGGCCCAGAGGCCGCCGACGGTGCAGTAGACGCCGGTGATGACGCCGGTGATGAGGATGCCCTGGTTGAGGGAGACGCCGGTGAAGACGGAGAGGAGGGTGGCGATGGCGGCCCACTTGGCGCCGACGTCGACGATCTTCAGCAGGACGCCCGACCAGGCGAGTGCCTGCTGGGTGGGGAGGTTGTACCGGTTCTTCAGGTACTCCAGCGGGGAGGCGACGTGGAGCCGGGAGCGGAGCCGGTTGAGGCGGGGCGCGAAGAGGTGGGCGCCGATCGCGATGCCGATGGCGATGGGGAAGGACCAGGTGACGTACGAGGTGACGCCGTAGGTGTACGCGATGCCCGCGTACCCGGTGAACATCACAGCGCTGTAGCCCGACATGTGGTGCGAGATGCCGGAGAGCCACCAGGGCATCTTCCCGCCGGCGGTGAAGAAGTCGGAGACGTTGTCCACGCGCTTGTGGGACCAGACGCCGATCGCGACCATCACGCCGAAGTAGCCGATGAGCACGGCCCAGTCGAGACTGTTCATTGAGCCCCCTCCAAGGGGTCCGGTCCGCCTTGTGAACGCCGTTCATGGTGTGGCGAGTTGCGAGGCGGGGACAATGCAATGGAGGGTCAAGGGACAGTAAAATCGTTCTGTTTACTGACTCCTGTTCACATCTATGAATTTGCGGAGAGGGCTCCTGAGGCGCTCCGGTGGGGCTCCGTTGGGGCTCCGGTGGGGCTCCGAAGGAGCCGTCGGTCGGCGTCAGCGCATCAGCTCCCCGGCGTTGACCAGCAACGACTGGCCCGTGACGGCCCGCGCCCGGTCCGAGGCGAGGAAGGCCGCGGCCTCCGCCACGTCCCCGTCCGTCGCCAGCTCCGGCAGCGCCATCCGCTCGGTGAGCCGGGCCAGGACCTCCGCCTCCGGCACCCCCTCGGAGTCCGCGGCGAACCGCACGTACGCCTGCACCGGCGGCCCCCACATCCACCCCGGCAGCACGGTGTTGACCCGGATCCGGTGCGGCCCGAGCTCGTGCGCGAGCGAGTACATCGCCGAGGTCAGCGCCCCCTTCGAGGCCGCGTACGCCGCCTGCCGCACCTGCGAGGGGGCGGCGATCGCCGACTGCGTACCGATCAGGACCACCGAGCCGCCGCGCTCCTTGAGCGCCGGCAGGCAGGCGCGGGTCATCCGCAGCGTGCCCAGCAGGTTGACGTCCAGTACGGCCTGCCAGGTCGCGAAGTCGGCGTCCTCGAGACCGCCGAAGTAGGAGTCCCAGGCGGCGACATGGACGACCGCGTCGACCCGGCCGAAGCGCTCGACGGCGAGCGCGGCGAGCGCCTCGCACTGCGCCTCGTCGGTGATGTCCGTGGCCCGGTACGCCGTACGGCCGCCCTCCGGGTCGATCTCGGCGGCGGACTTGGCGAGGTTCGCCTCCGTGCGCGCGCCGAGGACCGCGTTGCCGCCGTCCCGCACCACCGTCTCGGCGATCCGATGGCCGAGCCCGGCCCCGACCCCCGACACGACGACCGTCTTCCCCTGGAGCAGCATCCGGACCCTCCTCGACCCTGGCGAAGTATCTGACGGTCCGTCAGGGTAGGTCTCCGTCACCGACTTGGGAAGGGATACGCGAGTGAGCGAGACGAGCGAGGGGAACGGCACCACCACGGGCGCGACGAGCGCGACGTACGCGGAACTGGCATCCGTCGGCCCGTACGGCGTGCGCCCCGGCCACGCCCTGATCACCATGGTCGAACCGCACCCGGGCCACGAGTACGCGTACAACCGCTGGTACGAGGACGACCACTACATCGCCGGCGCCATGGCCATGCCCTGGATGTACGCGGGCCGCCGCTGGGTCGCCACCCGCGAGCTCCAGGAGCTGCGCCGCCCGGAGAAGTCCGCCGTCGCCCAGCCCGTCACCGCGGGCTGCTACCTCTCCACGTACTGGATCACCGAGGGCCGCTACGACGAGCACATGAAGTGGACCGTCGCCATCAACAAGCGGCTCAACACCGACGCCCGCGTCCACCAGGACCGCACGCACGTCTTCACGGCCTTCCAGGACCACGAGGCGACCGTGTACCGCGACGGGGCGGGCGGCCCGCGCGACTTCCACGCCCTCGACCACCCCTACGCGGGCCTGATCCTCCAGGTCGTCGACACCGAGGGCCCCGAGGCGCGGTCCGCGCTCCTCGACCGGCTCCGCACCCGGGAGCTGCCCCGGCGGCTCGCCGGCTCACCGGCGGCGATGGTGACGGTCTTCCGTCCGACCCCGCTGCCCGGCGACCGGATGACGTACGTGAAGCAGGTCGAGGGCGTCGACACCCGCCTGACCCTGCTGTGGTTCCTGGAGCGGGACCCGAGGGAGTGCTGGGCGGAGCACTTCGCGGACCTGGAGACCCTCGGGGGAGCCGGAGGCCGCGTGGAGCTCGTAGCACCGTTCATCCCGACGGTGCCGGGCACGGACCGGTACGTGGACGAGCTGCGGTCAACTTGACCCGGCCCTGAAGGGCCGGGCTTGGAGGTAGCGTCCAACTGGCTGCTGGGTTGGCTCCTCCGTCCAGACACCCCTATGGGGTGGCAGGGGCGCGTGACTCACGCCCCGCAGCCCACACCGTCTCGCCCTTGTGGCCGATGTTGTGGGACGCGTTGTCGTCCGCGTGCATGAGGGCCCCGCAGGACCGGCAGGCGAACGTCGCTTGTGACTGGCGGTTGCGCCGGTCGATGTAACCGCACCCGGAGCATTGCTGACTGGTGTACGCCGGATCGACGTACACCAGCGGGACGCCGGCCCGCTTCGCCTTGTACTCCACGAAGGAGGCGAGCTGGTGGAAGCTCCACGAGTGCACAGAGGTCCGCTGGTCCTTACGGAGCCGTACCCGGCTTCGGATGCCCGTGAGGTCTTCCAGGGCGAGACCGGAGCCGGTGCGTTCAGCGGTGGTGACGATGGCCTTGGAGACAATGTGGTTGACGTTGGCGGTGTGTCGGGCCTCCTTGCGGAAGCGCTTCTTGAGAAGGCGCTTCGCGGACTTGGTGCCCTTGGCCTGGAGCTTCTTCCGTAGTTCGAGCTGTCGCTTCCGGTGCCGGTTCAGGCCCCGCCCGGCAGCCCGGTAGCCGGTGGAGGTGGTGGCGATGTTGACGATCCCGAGGTCGACACCGATGAACCTGCCGGGCTCGTACTGCTCGGCCTCGGGGACATCGCAGACGGCGATCAGGTAGAACACGCCGTCGCGTTCGATCAGGTCGGACTCGCCCCTGCGATGCTCGCGGAGCATCGTGAGGGCGTCCGGGGAGCATGCGAAGGGGACGCTTCTGAGCCGACCGGCCGTCGTCCAGATCGACACCGTTCCGGCTTCGTACTGCCAGGACAAGCACCGGTCGTCATACGGCTGCGCGGCCTCGGGTCGGAACGCGACCGGCTTCGACTCCGCCTTGACCCTACGTTTCGACCCCGGTTCGCCCAGGTTCCCGGCGCGAATGTTCGCCGCGAGCGCGGTGTAGGCGTCACGCGTCTTCTTGATGACGTGCTGGGCAGCCTGCGCCCCCAGTCCGCGCGCCTTCAGCTCCGCGTAGGTGTGCTTGCGCAGCTCGTACTCACGCGGGACACCGCGCTCGAACGCCACACTGGATACCCAGCACGCGGCATCGTTGACCGTACGCAGGGTCGCGAGAAGCGCGGCGGCCTGGTCGGCCTCCGGCATCAGTTTGACCCGCCTCACGATCTTCACATCCGTGATCGTATCATTACGCTATGTCACCATGCCGAAGGTCGACCCCAAATACCCGCAGGGGTCGTACGGTCGTCTACACCCTCCACGCTCACTTGGTCTTCACGCCCAAATACCAGCGTGGGCCATTCACGGATGAGATCCTGCGCCGCAGCGAGGAGGTCATGCGCGCATTCCCCGCCCACATCCGCACGTACCTATGGGGCGCACGCGTCTGGTCGCCGTCGTACTTCGCGGCCTGAACACCTGCGCTGGACGCCCACGCGGGGGAAAGGCCGAGCCCCTGAACGAGCCCCTGGCCAAGCCGCTCCGCACCCGGGTCAGTGGGGGAGCTTCCCCTGACAGCCTCAAGGGCCCCACATATGGTGGATGTTCGGCCGGAACAACGGTCGCTGCATCGGCTGGTCATGGGGGCGTTGATGGAAGCACAGATGGTTGAGCTCGCGCGGGTCGCAGGCACCGCCGTGGTCACACTCATGGCCACGGACGCCTGGGAGCGGACGAGAGACGGGGTCGTGGCGCTGTGGCAGCGCGTCAGTCCTGCCCGAGCCGACGGCGTGGAAGGGGAACTCGAGGCGACCCGGGACGACCTGCTGGCGGCCAGGGAGGACGGGGACGACCTGACCGAGCAGGAGCTCCGAGAGGAATGGGTGGGCCGGCTACGGCGTCTCCTTCGCGAGCAGCCCGAGGTCGCCGACGAGTTGCGCCGGGTCCTCGGTGAACTGGATCCCCGGACACAGGAGACCGGTGCCGGGACCGTACAGCTGAGGGCCGAGGTGTCGGGCACCGGCCGTGTCTACCAGGCTGGCCGCGACCAGCACATCACCGAGCGGTGAACGGGTCCGAGCGGGACACCGAGCCCGCAGTGCGGGGCAGGGCGTCGGGCCAGGGCCGCGTCTACCAGGCCCAGGGCGATCAGCATGTGACCGAGCACCACCACCACTACCCCTCACCCGATGCTCGGTCCCTCTTCGATCCGTCCGTGGGGCGAACGATCGTCCAGATACCCCGGAGCAGACTCGGGTCGGCTCCGCCCGCACCGGACTCGGTGCGCATGCCGCTCGTAGGGCGGACCCCGGTGGTGCTGCGAGACCGCCGGGAGCTCACGAGGGGTCTCCTGACGGCGGCGGGAGAAGAGACCGGGGGAGTGCACGTCCTCCATGGGCTCGGCGGCTGTGGCAAGACAGCAGTGGCGCAGGCCGTTTTCAACGAGGTGACGCGCGGGGGCCGACGCATCGGTCTGTGGGTCAACGCCTCCGAACGCTCCACGCTTCGCGCGGGAATGTTGGCCGTCGCCGCCGACCGCGGTGCGGAAGCCGGCGAGCTGGCCGCGGCCCATGGGGGACAGCGCGCCGCGGCCGACCTCGTCTGGCACTACCTTCACTCCTCCTCGGAACCGTGGCTCCTCGTCCTCGACAACGCGGATGATCCCACCGCGCTAGGGGAAGGTAGTTGGCTGCGGCAGAGTCCGCAGGGCACGGTCATCGTCACCACACGGCAGGCCGGTTCCCCGGTGTGGCACGGAGCGGACCTTCATCACCTGGGAGTGCTGCCGGTCGAGGATGCCGCGCTGGTGCTGCGTGACCTCGCGCCGGAGGCGGGATCGACCGAGGAAGCGGAGACGGTGGCGCGCAGACTCGACTGCCTGCCTCTCGCGCTCACGCTGGCCGGGTCCTTCCTGTCACGACAACTCCTGGAGAGCTGGTCCATGAGCGACTACAGCCGCCACCTGGACGACAACCCGACGGAACTGATCGACCAGGGAGCGAGCCCGGGCAACGCCGAGAGAAACGCTCGGCAAATGGTGGGGCGAACCTGGGAAATCTCGCTGGCCGCACTTGCGGAGGAAGGCGTCCCCGAATGCGTGTCGCTTCTGAGGCTGTTGTCATGCTGGAGTTCCGACCCTGTGCCCCTGTCCTTGATCCGCCCTGATGCCGTGAACGCGGCACAACTGGGCTCTCTGCACCCACCGCTGACCGGGCTGCGCGTCGAGGCTGCCCTCCGGGGGCTTCTGGACCACTCACTCGTCTCACTCGTCAGCCTCGACGTCGGTGGTGAGGCAGTGCGGTGCGTCAAGACGCACGGCGTCGTCCTGGACAGCGTCGCCGCCACTGTCCCCACGGAGCAGCGGGCGCTGCTCACCACGGCCGCCGCGCGACTTCTCCAGGGTGCCGCCCCTGAAGCCGGCGCCCGGACGCAGGACGCTGACCCCGTGGGTCACCTGGTCCCCCACGCGGCAAGCCTGCTCGGACGAGTGGAGGGAGCCGGCAGTGCCGACCCCGCGGTGTCCCTCGCGACGCGCCTTGCCGCGCACCTTTTCGACGGCGGTGACTTCCGGGCCGCGTTGACCCTGGCGCAAGCCGCCGCGGAGACGGCCGGGCAGTGGCTGGGGCCTGTTGATCCAGCGACGCTCCGCGCGGAGCACCGCGCAGCCGTGTCCTTGTTCCGGCTCGGGAGCTTCGAGGAGTCGGAAGCGCTGCACCGCCGGGTACTCGGCGCCCGGGAAAGGCTGCTCGGACCGGAGCATGCGGAGACGTTGGAGAGCCGGCAGGACATTCACGAACCGCTCAGCCAGTTGCAGCGGATCGACGACTGCCTGGCAGCTCTGCGGGAGACGGCAGAGATCCGTGCGCGAGTCCTCGGTGAGCATCATCGGGACACCCTTCACGCGAGTGCCCTACTCATCGAATACCTCGCGGATTCCGACGCCGTCGAGGAGTTCGACCGCGTGGGGCCGCAGATCGTCGCTGCCTGCGAGGAACACCTGGGCAACGACTCCTTCACCACCGTCACGGCTCGCCACAACTACGCATACGGCCTCTATCGCTTCGGCCGCTCGGAGCAGGCGGAAGGCGAGGCCCGTCGAGCCCTGGAGGGCCGCGAGCTCGTTCACGGCCCCGACCACGCGCTCGCCCTCTCCGCGACTGTCCTGCTGAGCTGGATCCTCGGCAAGCTCGGACAGGTCGAGGAGTCCCTCTCCCTCGGACGCCGGGTCATCCTGGGGCAGGAACGGGCGCTCGGGCGGGAGCACCCGTACCTCCTCACGAACCGCGCCAGCCTGGCCGAGGCTTTGGCGGCGGCGGGTGAGGTGGCCGAGGCGCAGGCTCTGGCTCGGCAGAACCTGCCGTTGTGCGAGAAGGTGCTGGGACCGGGCGACCCGGTCACAGTCAGGACGCGCGGCCTCGTCGGCTAGGTCGTGTCCGGCGAGCAGAACCCAGGAAGGCACCCAGGGGGGACAGGACCCTGGACAGCAACCAGCCCCCTCGGCCGGGACGGCGATCCAGTCGAGAGGGCATTCCTGGGGGTGCGGTGTGTCGTGGGCGTCAGACGCCGGGGCGGTCGCGTTCGCTGACGATGAGGACGAACTCCGACCAGGTCTCGGCGGAGAAACCGAGACTTGAGCGGGCGATGTCCTTCGAGTCCCGAACGCGGACCAGGAGGTGCCCCTGAGTCTTGACCTCCACGCAGTCGCCATTGACGGCCGAGTATGAGGACTTGGTCCATTCCGTCAGCGCGTCGTGCCGAAACAGCATCGTGACTCCGATGGTTGTGCCAGTGGGGTGGGTGATGCGCGATCCAGCCGCTGCGGCAGCGGCTCTGCCATCGACGCTACGCCGCAACACCACCGGCGGTGAGACGCGTTCACCCATCCGGATGGCATATTCCATTGAAATCTTTGCGCTGAGGACCTGGCGGTGTATCGTGCGCGGATCATCGGAGCCGGTTAGGCCTCCTCGAGTTCCTTGGCCACGCGGAGGATGAACTCCCGGGATTGCTCGGCACTCAACGCCTTCGCCCTGAGGTGCTCGTACATGACTGCGTAGCTCTGGACGTCGTTGGCCTTCTCCAGATAGAGGTCGCTGGTGACGCCCTCCAGGTAGACGACGCTGGCATCCGTCGCCTCCTGGAACTCCAGGATGGCGAACTTTCCGTACATGCCAGGGTGGGCGCCGACGCCGTACGGCAGTACCTGGAGCGTGACATGCGGCTTCTCGCTCAACTGGGCAAGATGCCTCAGCTGATCGGCCATGGTCTGCGGACTGCCGACGACGCGGCGCAGCAGTGCCTCGTCGATGACGGCCCAGAACCGCAGCGGGCTCACCGGATCGGACAGGCGGTCCTGGCGCTTCAGACGGATCTGGATGCGCCTGTCGATCTCGTTTGGGGTGGCCTCCGGCCACATCCCCTCGATCACCGCCTGCGCGTACTCACGCGTCTGCAGGAGACCGGGAACGATGAGCGACTCGTACACGCGCAGCGACGCCGCGTCCGTCTCCAGGCCGATGTAGACGCTGTACGGGATGTCGCCGAAGGCGTGCCACCAGCCCTGCTGGCGCGAGTCCTTCGCCATCTGCATGAGCGAGTCGACCATGCGCTCGTCCTCGACCTCGTACACCCCGCAGAGGTCGCGCACATCGCGCTGGCTGATGGAACGACGGCCGTTCTCCAGACGGCTGATCTTGGACTGGGAGACGAGAAGGCGCTCGGCGACCTGCTCGGCCGTCATGTTCTTCGCTTCTCGGAGCTTGCGCAGCTCCTGGCCCAATCGGCGTCGCCTGACGGTGGGGTTGACGTTGGACGCCACGGAAACTGCACCTCCGGCTGCTGTCTGCCTGCGTAGCTGTGAGTATCTACTGCTTGGCAGACTGCCACCAAAGGCCAGGTACGCGCTGGGAAACCGGCACAACGCACATGTGCGGGGCGGCTGTCACGGCCGCCCCGCACACCTGTGCGGCTCCCGGGATGGTTCCTTCGTGGTCCTCGCGCGTCGGTTCAGTGAGCCGCCGCGCGGGCCATGCTGCCGCGTGGCTGCGCCGGTACGCCCGCGGCGGGCGCACGGCGCGGCTGTGCCGCCGCACCGTTCTGGACGTCCATCACGGCGTGTGCCACGAGGCCGCCCATCGGGTCGTGCCGGATCAGGTCGCGCAGCCGGGACCGCGACGACCGTCCTTCGTTTCCGGGGTACAGGTGCTTCCCGAGACCGACCGCGTGGGCCAGTGCGGCAAGCGCCGCGGTCCGCGGGTCCGGCGGTACGCCGGTGCGGATCGCATTGTCCAGCCGGGAACGGATCTCCCTGCTGATCGCCGTGTCCGTCGCCTGGTAGCGAGTCGTCGGCAACACCCCGCACATCTGGGTCTCCACGGCATGCACCATGCCGCATCGCTCCAGATGCGAGAGATACGTCTGACGGAGCCCCAGTCGGGGTCCGCCGATCCAGTGGACGGCCCGAACCGGGCTGCCACGCCTGCGCAGCAGCTCCAGTGCGGAGTCCAAGGTCGGATCTCCGGTCGGCCGTGGCATCACCACGGCGATACGATCCCCGTCTGGGGCTATCCGTCCTGCCAGAGCCAGCTCCACTAGCTGTGCTCCGGCCAGGCCGAGGTCGAGCGACTGCGGCTGCGCTGTGGTACCCGTCGTCGGGTCCAGAGCGAGCAGCAGAAGCTCCTCCGGAATAGTTCTGCGGCTCTTGCCCATCCATGCCTCCCCGCGTGGATGAATGACAGGGTGACCCCTCTCACATCCATCTGTCGAGAGTGCCTGGGCGCTTCATCCGGGAACCAACAGGTATGTCGTTCTCGTCTAGCACGGGAGCCACGGGACGGAAACGGCTCTCGGGAGGCCGGGGTCGAAGCCCCGGGACGAATCGGCGTCTTGATGCGGAGTCGCGTTGCGGTGGAGCTCTTTCGGGTGTGCTTCGATGCAGGTCGGTTTCGGACGACCCGTCGTAGTAGTGTGTTTTGCGTGAAGATCGTCACGCTGGTGAAGTTGTTGCCTGCGTCCGCGCATGACGCGGACGCGTTGGCGGCGACTCTGCGTGCCTGCAACCGGGCGGCGAACCATGCTTCCGAGGTGGCGTTCGCGAAGGGCCTCAAGCGGCGGAACGTGTTGCAGGAGGAGGTGTACTTCGCCCTCAAGGCGGAGTACGACCTCGGAGCCCAACCCGCCGTGCGGGTCGTGAAGAAGGTCTGCGACGCCTACGCCACCCTGAAGAGCAACATCAAGGCCGGGAACCTCGGCCGGGAGGGCTCGAAGCGCCGCCTGCGGGCGGAGTCGAAGCCGATCGTCTTCCGTGAGGACGCGGCGCAGCCGTTCGACGACCGCATCCTGACGTGGAACCTCGACGCCCGTACGGTGTCGATCTGGACCGTGGCCGGGCGGATCAAGCACATCCCGTTCGTCTGCTCCGAGCAGGCCATGCGGCTCCTGGCCTCGCGCAGGGGGGAGTCGGACCTGGTGATGCGGGACGGCGTGTTCTTCCTGGCCGCCACTGTCGACGTGCCCGAGCCCGAGGTGTTCGATCCGGACGGTTTCCTCGGCGTGGACCTGGGCATCGTGAACATCGCCACCACGTCGGACGGCGAGATCATGGCCGGCCGCAGGCTCAACCGGTATCGCGAGCGACACCGCGATCTGCGGCGCAAGTTGCAGAAGAAGCGGACCAAGTCCGCCAAGCGGGTCCTGAAGCGTGTCCGTCGCCGGGAGGCGCGGCACGCCGCGAACACCAACCACATCATCGCCAAACAGCTCGTCGCCACCGCTGAACGCACCTCGCGCGGGATCGCCCTGGAAGACCTCTCGGGCATCCGGCAGAGGGTTACGGCCAAGAAGGACCAGCGGGCACGACTGCACTCCTGGGCGTTCGCCCAGCTCGGCGGTTTCGTCGAGTACAAGGCACGCAGGGTGGGGGTGCCCGTGGTCTTCGTGGACCCGCGCAACACCTCCCGGCAGTGCTCGGAGTGCTGGCACACCCACCGCACGAACAGGGTGACTCAAGCACGGTTCGTCTGCCGGTCCTGCGGGACCGTCATGCACGCGGACCATAACGGCTCCCGCAACATCGCCCACCGAGGCGAAGCCGCGTGGAAGCGGGGCGCGGTCAACCGCCCCAGAACCAGCACACGCTGATTCCGGACGCAGGGGAACCACGCGACAGCCAGTCGCGCTCCACTTGCCATCGCGGCCTTTCGCGGATCGAGTGACAAACTCGGTCCCTCAAGGCCGAGAAGTTGACACAGGACACTGGTAGACGGTTCGGATGTACGCATGACGGCGCATGAAGGAGGCACGGTGGCGGGCGAGTCCCCCGACAAGGCGGAGCAGCAGGGGTCGCCGGAGGAGACGGCGGCCTCGGGCGGCGGCAGCCGGGATCCTCGGCTTTCCGCACTCCGTGAGTCAGAGTCCGCTTCGTCGTCGCAGGCATTGCAGCCGTCGCAGTCGTCGGTTCAGGTGGATCAGCCGACGGCCGTGTTCAAGACGCTGGCTCCCCGGACGTCGGAGGACGACGCACCGAAGCCGGCGGCGGCCCCGAAGCCGGACGCGTCCCCGTCCGCGGACGAGCCCGGGAGCGAGCGACTGAAGGCGGCTGTGGCGGCGTGGGTCGCCTCGGCGGACGACGACTCCGAGCGCGAGTCCGGGTCCGAGAGCGCCCCTGAGCCCGAGGATGCGGTCGAGGCCGAGGCCGGGGCCCGGTCGGAATCGGAGTCGGAGCCGGAGGGCGGCGAGTCCGACGCACCGGCCGACGAGAACGCGGCCGAGGAGTCCACCGGCGACGAGGAGTCCACCGACGAGGCCGCCGAGCAGCCCGTCGACGAGCTCGTCGAGGACAAGGCGCAGGCCGCGTCCTGGTTCGCGGCGCGCAAGCCGAGCGAGGCCGAGAAGCCCGCGGCCGCCGACGAGCCGGCCTCTGACGAGTCGGTCGACAGCGAACCGGTCGACAGCGAACCGGCCGACAGTGAACCGGTCGCCGACGCGCCGGTCGATCAGCCGACCGCCATGTTCAAGATCGTCCGTCCGCCTGTGGCACCCGCCGTGGACCAGCCGACGACCGCGCTGAAGCTCCCGGCCGATCTGCTCGCGGAGTCCGACAGCGAGCGCACGAGCACGTTCGTGCCGCTGCGCGCGGACATCCCCGCCGAGCGGAAGGCCGAGGAGTCCCGGAAGGCCGAGGAGACCCGCAAGGCCCAGGAGGCCCCCAAGGCGCAGGGAACCCCCAAGGTGCCCGCGCCCGGCCCCGGGGCCGCGAGCGGGGCTCCCAAGGCCTTCGGGTCCGCGCCCGCCGCCCCCGTACCGCCGGCGTCCCTCGTCGAGGCCGAGCGGACCCGGCAGCAGCCGCTTCCGCCGCTGCCTCCGCTGGACCTGCTCGCGGAGCTGACGAACACCCCGCCGCCGAAGCCGAACGCCCTGCGGACGACGGCGCGCCGGGTGCGGATCTGGACCCCGCTGGTCGTGCTCCTGCTGATCGTCTTTGCGATCGTGCAGATGGTCAGGCCGCTGCCCGCGCCCGTCCTGACGCTCTCCGCCGCGCCGACGTTCACCTTCGACGGCGGCGAGCTGAAGCTGCCGTGGCCCACCGAGGGCCAGGGCGCCGTCGAGGTCGAGGGCGTCGGCTCCATGGGGCTCTACGGCCCGCAGAAGCCGGCCCCGATCGCGAGCGTCACGAAGACGATGACGGCGTACGTCATCCTCCGCGACCACCCGCTCAAGGGGAGCCAGAAGGGCCCCGAGATCGAGATCGACAAGAAGGCCGCCGAGCAGGGCAAGGCCGCGCACGAGTCGACGGCGGCGGTCCAGGAGGGCCAGACCTACACGGAGAAGGAGCTCCTGGAGCTCCTCATGATCCCGTCCGCGAACAACGTGGCCCGGCTGCTCGCCCGCTGGGACGCCGGCTCGGAGGCCGCGTTCGTCGAGAAGATGAACGCCGCCGCGAAGGAACTGGGCATGACCCAGTCCACGTACACCGACCCGTCCGGTCTGCTCGACAGCACCATGTCGACCCCGCAGGACCAGCTGAAGCTGGCGAAGGCGGTCATGCAGTACGACGTGTTCCGCGAGATCGTGAACATGCCGAACGTCACGGTCGACGGCATCCCCGGCCGGATCGAGAACAACAACAACATCCTGCTCGAGCCGGGTGTGAGCGGCATCAAGACCGGTTCCTCCACCCCGGCGGGCGGCAATCTGCTCTGGTCGGCGAACACCGTCGTGGACGGCAAGAATCGCCGCATCCTCGGCATCGTCATGGGGGCGAAGGACGCCAAGCAGCTCAACGACAAGCTCCAGCTCGCCATCGACAACAGCCTGAAGATCATCCAGCAGGCCCAGAAGGACGTCACCTCGGCCGCCGTGGTCCGCAAGAACCAGGTGCTCGGATACATCGACGACGGGCTCGGCGGCCGGACGCCGGTCGTGGCCACCAAGGAGCTCAAGGCCATCGGCTGGCCGGGCCTCCGGGTGAAGCTGGAGCTCACGGACGGCGGCAAGGCCGTCCCGCGCTCGGGCAAGGCGGGCGACGTCGTCGGCCAGGTGTCCATCGGTACGGGAGTGGGCAGGGTCAGCGCCCCGGTCGCCCTCCAGACGGACCTCGTGGAGCCCGGCTTCGACAAGAAACTGACGCGCGTGGGCTGAGCCGCCACCCGCTCGGCCGGGCACCCCGGACCTCCGGGGCGCCCGGCTGTTAGCGTTTCCGGGGGGACGAGAAGCACGCGTGACCCACGCGAGAAGCGAGACGGGCAGCACGGGAGAGGGCAGCAGTGACCACCGCTGAGCCGACGCGCGCGGGCCGCGCCGATCGCACGGACCGCGCGGGCCGAGCCGACCACGCCGACGGCGAGGACCACACCGATGAAGCCGACCGAGAAGCGCGCCGCGCAGTCGACCCCGCCGATTCCGCCCGTGAATCGGCGGCGCCCTCTTCCCTTTCGCGAATAGTGTTCCCCTCCCAGCGGCCCGCCCCGGAGCCCCGCACGGCCACGGCCCCGGCCGCGCCCCGACCCGCGGCGCCGTCCGTCCCGCCCTGGCGGCGGAAGCGCCGCTACACGGTCATGGCCGCCACCGCGGTCGCGGCCGTCACCCACATCCTCTGGTTCTACTTCTTCGCGAACAGCGGCGGGGACCTGGCGGCCCAGGACGCCTGGGCCGAGTTCGTCGGACGGCACCCCGACTCCGCGTACAACCTCGCCTGGTACGGCGGGATGCACCCGGTCTCGTACAGCGTCGTCTCGCCGTACCTGATGTCCCTGCTCGGCGTCCGCAGCACGATGATGGTCGCCGGGACGCTGTCGGCCGCGCTGACCGCGCTGATCCTGGTGCGCGTGCCCGCGGTCCGCAATCCGATGGCCTGCTCGCTCGCGGGCGTCTTCGCCTTCCTCTGCAACGCGCTTTCGGGGCGGGTCACCTTCGGCCTCGGCATGATGTTCGCGCTCGGCGCGGTCGCCGCCGTCTTCTGCTGGCCGCACCGCTGGCGCCGTAAGCGGTGGGCGAAGGCCGCGGTCGCCGCCCCGCTGGCCGGTCTCGCGACCGCGTGCAGCCCGGTCGCCGGACTGTTCCTGGGGGTCGCGGCGGCGGCGCTGTTCCTCAACAAGCGGCGCCCGGGCGCGTACGCCCTCGGCCTCGCCCCGGTCGCGGTGGTCGCACTCTCCTCCTGGCTCTTCCCCTTCTCCGGTACGCAGCCGATGGCGTTCGGCTCGACGGCGCTCCCCCTCCTCTTCGGCGTCCTGGTCTTCTTCCTGGTCCCGGGGGACTGGCGCACGGTCCGCACGGCGGCGGCGGTCTACACGGTCGGCACGCTCCTGACCTGGCTGATCGACTCGCAGATCGGCTCGAACATCTCGCGGCTGCCGATGCTCTTCGCGGGCGTCGTGCTGCTCGCGGCCCTGCCGTACACGGCGCCGCGCTCGCGCCGCTGGTACGCGCTGCTGCTCGCCTTCGCCGGACTGAACTTCTGGATCGGCTTCAAGGGTGTCGACGACGTCATCCGCACCGCCCCGGACGCCTCCTGGGCGCGCGAGCTCGCCCCGCTGGTCAACCAGCTCCAGGTGCGGGACGCGGGCAAGGCGCGTGTCGAGGTCGTGCCGGCGTCCAGCCACCGCGAGTCGTCCGCGCTCAGCCCGTACATCAACCTGGCGAGGGGCTGGAACCGGCAGGCCGACATGGAGCGCAACCCGCTCTTCTACGACGACACGCTCAACGCCGTGAACTACCAGGACTGGCTCGACCGCTGGGCCGTCCACTACGTCGTCCTGCCGACGGGCGCCCCCGACTCGGGCGCCGAACAGGAGGCGGAGCTGGTCGAGGCCGGCCTGCCGTACCTGGAGCAGGTCTGGTCGGACGAGAACTGGCGGCTGTACGAGGTCGAGAACCCGACTCCGCTCGCGGACGCGCCCGCGGAGGTGCTGAGCGCGGAGGAGAACGAGGTCGTGATCCGCGTCGGGAGCCCCGGCCGGGTCCAGATCCGCGTCCCGTACTCGCCGTGGCTCGCGCTGATGGACGAGAACGGCGGCAAGATCGAGGCGCCGCAGGAGACGGAGGCCTCGAAGCTGGCCCGCGAGGAGTCGGAGACGGAGCTCCCGAAGGTCTTCGCCAACGAGGAGGGCTGCCTCTTCAAGGCGGAGGCGGACACGGAGGGCGACGAGTGGACCGAACTGGTCGCCCCGAAGGCGGGCGTCTACCGCCTGGCCGCCCCGTACAAGCTGTCCCGCGGCACCCCCTGCCCGGAGGAACTCCGCTAGAAGGCTGGTGCCCGAGCGCTGCCACCGCTCCACTCGGACGAGCAATGTCCTCGCCCATGCAAACGGCCCCGGACGTAACGTCCGAGGCCGAGCGGAACCTGTCTCCAGGCCCCGGAGTGGAGCGGTAACGCATTGTGCCCCCGGCAGGATTCGAACCTGCGACACCCGCTTTAGGAGAGCGGTGCTCTATCCCCTGAGCTACGAAGGCGGGGGTTGTCGAAAACCGTGCCGGAAACCCCAGTGGGGGATGCCGGGCGGAGTGAGACAAACACCCTGGTCAAGCTCTCCTGAGGCGGTGCCGGGATGGGGTCCGGAGGGACACTTTCCCGGGCAGGTGCCCAGAAGGTCGACTGACCGCTGACAGCCTAGCGGATAGGGGTTACGGAGGTCGCCCCCGTTGCCACTTAGAGACGCCGCGCGTTCGCGCGATGCCTTCTGACCTGGGAAGTTTTGGTGGGGTGCGTGGTGGCCGGGGGCGGTGTGATCAAGGTGTCGGCAGTGCGCGGGTGAAGTCGGATGTCCGTTCTGGCACCTGGCGTCCGTGTAGCTGCGGGCGCGGCACCGGTGCGGCTTCTTCGGACAGTCCGTGCAGGGATCCAGCCATGTTCACGGATGTGCGTACGCGCCGCCCTCGCCTCGCGAAACTACTCAGGGCATTTGACTGGCTACTTTCCCCAGGGGTGGAGGGCGCTTCGGTGCGCAGGGACGACATCGTGACGATCCTGATCGACACGAAGAACGAGATGAAGGCGTCGATCGCCGGCCTCGACGGCCGCGTGAGCGAACTGGACCGGGAACTTCGGGGGGCGTTGGCCGGTGAGATCGGAGAGCTGCGGGACAACAGCCTTGCGGATCTGAAGGCCTCCCAGCAGGAGACGCGAGCCAGCGCTTACAACGCGGGCAAGCGCGCGAGCGAGGCCGTCAACGCGGTGACCGACCTGCGCCGGGACGTCGACCGGTTGCACGGCGCGCTCGAAGGGTTGCAACGAGATGTGGGAGAGGTGCTGACACTGCTGTACGGCCAGGTGCCACGTGAGGTGAGTTCCGGTGCTGGCGAGGGCCTTGGGGGCGAGTCGGAGTCGCCGTCCGGACACCAGCAGGCGTCGGAGGGGGAGCTGGCCCCGGCGGCGGACGACGCTCCCGCTGACGCCGAAGTGCCTAGGAGCGCGGAGTCTGACGAGCGGCCGCAGTATGAGGTGTCAGCCGCGGCGGCCGAGGGGGAGCCGGAGACGGAAGCTTCTGCCGCGCAAGGGGTGGGCTCCCCGGAGGAGCAGGAAGAGGTGGGGCGTCGCTCGTTGTGGGAGTCCGGCGAGGCGGCCACGAGCGAGCCGACGAAGGAGCCGTATCCCTTCAGCTCGGCGGGCCGGATCTGGGCGATCATGAGGGCCGGCAGCGTCGCGTCGGCGACATTGGTCTGCCACCGGGACACCTGGGAGTTCGTGGCCGCTCAGGTCGGTAGTCACCCGCACTTCCGGACACCGGCTCTGGAGGAGCGTGAGGGCGGCCTGGTGGCCGCGGTGGTTTCGGGGCGGTCGCTGGTTGCTGTGCTCTTGTCGCTTCACCGTGTCGCGGAATCCCGCCTCCGGGGGGAGGGCGTCGATGAGCTGGTCTCCTATGCCGACTGGGCCATGGCCTCACAGGTTTACAACGCGGTGGCGCGGGTGCTGAGCCGGACGCTCTCCGTGGAGGGAGACCCGGTCGTGGTGACGATCGACAATCGGGTACCTGTCCCTCGGTGAGCGTGTGTCACTCCACGAAGAGGTGAATCGGCAGGGGTGGTAGCGGTCTTCCGGCCGCTACCACGCCCTGTGTACCACCGGGAAGGAGCGCGATGGCCCGGTGGCCCGGTCGTGATCACGCACTGCGTCGGCGCTCCATGACGGCGTTGGCGCGGCGGCCCTCTAGGAACACCTGGTGACTGGTGACGTTCTGGGAGAGCGCGAAGCCGAGGACGAAGACCTTCTGGCGCTCGACTCCGTACGCGATCATCCGGCAGTTCCACAGGCTGAGGTCGAACTGGCTGTGGACGGACCCGGAGTCGCTTCGGTACGGGTAGACCAGTTGGTGGGAGAGGGTCTGCTGGAGGTACTCGGCGCGGTGGAAGCCGCGTTCGTGGTGCTGGGGATTCGCCGACCGGTCTCGGCGTCGCGCAGGGCGCTGTCCTCGGCCGTGGTGGTGATGCCGACGGGGATGCGGTAGTCGTGGTCCCCGTGCCGGCAGGGGATCTTCAGCAGGTGGTACCAGCGGCTTGCCTCGCCCTCGTACTCGCCACCCGCCACGTGTGCGAACGTCAGGATGACGCGGGTCCAGTAGCCGTCTCCGCGCCCGGATCCGAAGAACCACTTCGTGCCGCGTACCGGCCGCTTCGCCTTCTCTCCGTTCTCGTAGTCGTCGCGGGCGGCGGGGTCGACCCGGTGGTTGCGCATCTCGCCCGTGACGGGGTCGACCGTTTCCTGCGCGGAACCCGCGGCCACATCCCCACCGCGGGGACCCAGGCCCTTGGCCCGCGCCGTCATCGACGCCTCCGGCACGTGGTCCATCCCCAGCCCCGCCGGCGGTGACGGCCTCCCCGCCCTCGGCGAGCGCGCGGCCGCCGCCCGGATCTCCTACCGCGTCCCCGACCTGAAGGACCTGGCCACCCGCGCCCGGTACGCCGGGAAGCGCACGGCCGTCATCGGCTCCGGCGCCTCCGCCTTCACCGCCCTCGCCCTGCTCTCCGGCCTGGCGAAGTCCGAAGGCGGCGCCGGTACGCACGCCACCTGGATCCTGCGCCGGGGTATCTCCGGCTCCACCTTCGGCGGCGGCACCGCCGACCAGCTCCCCGCCCGAGGCGCCCTCGGACTCGCCGCCAAGGCCGCCGTCGACGAAGGTCACGCCGACGCCGTCACCGGCTTCCGTACGGACACGATCGAGCGCGACGGCGACAAGCTCGTCCCGGTGGCGGAGGACGGCCGACGCCTCGACCCGGTCGACGAGGTCATCGTCCTGACCGGCTTCCGCCCCGACCTGTCCTTCCTCGGCGAACTCCGCCTCGGCCCGGACGAGCGCCTCCAGGCGCCGGTCGAACTCGCGCCCCTGATCGATCCGAACCAGCACTCCTGCGGCACCGTCTACCCGCACGGCGTGAACGAGCTGTCGCACCCCGAGGCGGGCCTCTACCTCGTCGGGATGAAGTCCTACGGCCGGGCGCCCACCTTCCTCGCTCTGACCGGCTACGAGCAGGTCCGCTCCGTCGTCGACGCCATCGCCGGCGACCGGGAGTCCGCCGAGCGCGTCGAGCTCGTCCTGCCGGAGACCGGGGTGTGTGGCTGAGCCGGACTCTTCGACCAGCCCCAGCAGGACGCGGCGGCCGACGGCGGTGGCTGCTGCGCACCCGCCCCGGCCCTGATCCAGCTCGGCGGCGCGGCCCCGGCACCTTCCTGCGGCTAGTGATCGATACGCACACCCGTGCGAACGGGGTCGCGGCCGGAACGACCGCCCGTGGTGTCGGACGGGGCATCCCGGGGGCGCCCCTGTGGGGGCCGGGCATCCGGTGAGCAGGGCTCGGGCTGACAGGCCTGTGGCGGATCCGGCTCCGGCGGACGCGGCTCGGGCGGACCCGCGTCGGCGGGAAGGCCTCTGGTGGGGCAGGCTCCGGCGGGAGGGCGCCGGGCGGACCCGCGTCGGCGGGAGGGCCTCTGGTGGGGCAGGCTCCGGCGGGAGGGCGCCGGGGGGACCCGCGTCGGCGGGAAGGCCTCTGGTGGGGCAGGCTCCGGCGGGCGCGGCTCGGGCGGACCCGCGTCGGCGGGAAGGCCTCTGGTGGGGCAGGCTCCGGCGGGAGGGCGCCGGGCGGACCCGCGTCGGCGGGAGGGCCT
>NZ_JBSGTX010000015.1:0-12913 GCF_053607625.1 Streptomyces sp. NPDC055103 | reverse complement strand
CTGGTGGGGCAGGCTCCGGCGGACGCGGCTCGGGCGGACCCGCGTCGGCGGGAGGGCCTCTGGTGGGGCAGGCTCCGGCGGGAGGGCCCCGGGGGGTCAAACTCCGGCGGGAGGGCCCCGGGGGGTCAAACTCCTGCGAGAAGGGCTCTGGTGGGCCGGACGAGGACTGGGTGTCTCTCGTCCGGCCGGGACCAGTGCGGGTGGTGCTGAGGCCGGGTCAGGACGCGGTGGCGGTGTCCGGGAGGGTCTCCGGGACGAAGTCCGCGCCGGTGGACGGGGCCGGGTACATGAGGTGCGACAGGCGGGACTGCTCCTGGCGCATGTGCATGAACGATTCCAGGATGTAGCCGACCATCAGCACGAGCACCGCGATGATCATGATGGCGGCGGCCAGGATCGCCGTGGGGAAGCGCGGGACGGTGCCGCTGTCCACGAACTCGGCGATGACGGGCGCGCCCAGGACGAGGGAGACGACCGCCAGCAGACCGGCGATGACGGAGTGGAAGAGCGACGGGCGCTGGCGGCGGGCGAGGCCGAGGATCAGCTTGAGGATGCGCCAGCCGTCGCGGTACGTGCGCAGCTTGCTGACACTGCCGGCCGGGCGGTCCTTGAAGTCGACCTCGAGCTCGGCGGTGGGCAGGCGCAGGCTGAGCGCGTGCACCGTCATCTCGGTCTCGGTCTCGAACTCCTGCGAGAGGGCCGGGAAGGACTTGATGTAGCGGCGCGAGAAGACGCGGTAGCCGCTGAGCATGTCGCTGACGTCGTTGCCGAACAGCGAGCGCACGGCGCCGGTGAGCATCTTGTTGCCGACGGCGTGGCCGGGGCGGTACGCGGCGTCCGTTATTTCGCGGCGGGCGCCGACGATCTGGTCGTAGGGACCCTCGAAGAGCATGTCGACCATCTCGCGAGCGCGCGAGGCGTCGTAGGTGTCGTCTCCGTCGATGATGAGCAGTGCGTCGGCTTCGACGTCGGCGAAGGCTCGCCGGATCACGTTGCCCTTCCCCTTGCGAGGCTCGTGCCGCACGATCGCGCCGGCCTTGCGGGCCTCCGCGACGGTGTTGTCGGTGGAGGCGTTGTCATACACGTAGATGACGGCCTCGGGGAGCGATGCGCGGAGGTCGCTGACGACCTTGCCGATCGCGGCCTCCTCGTTGTAACAGGGGACGACGCAAGCGATCACGGGGCTCATGTGAAGGTTCCTCTGAGATGCAGCAATTCGAGTGATGTATTTGCTACGTTCGTGCGGATGTTATCTTGATTTGTAAATCTTGGTCGCACAAGCTTACTTTACGGTCATGCTGCAGTTGACGGCCTGGAGCCGACGCGTGCCCGGATGGGTGCAGAAGATCTGGCGCGAGGTCGCCGCCTTCGGCATCGTCGGTGCTCTCGCGTTCGTCGTGGAGACCGCCAGTTTCAACCTCCTGATCTTCGGGTCCCCCTCCGCCGGCGGAGGGCTTCTGGGCGACCTTCCCGTCCTCGCCTCCGTCGTGGCCACCTTGCTCGCCATGGTCGTGAGCTGGGTCGGGAACAAATACTGGACCTATCGGGACCGCCGCGGCGCCGTCGACCGGCGTGAGGTCACGCTGTTCGTGGCCGTGAACCTCGCAGGCATGGCCGTCACCGCGGTCCCCGTATACGTCTCCCATGAGCTTATGGGTTTCACCTCGCCGCTGAGTGACAACGTGGCCCGGCTCGTCGGCTGGGCCGCGGCGACGGTGCTCCGTTTCGTCGCCTACCGCAGCCTCGTGTTCACCCCTTCCGGAGAGGACTCCGCCCACGTGCCCGGAACCATCGAGGGGTGGACCGCGAAACTGCGTGCCGCCAAGCGGAGCGGCTCCCTCTGGCAGTGGTACCTCGCTGCCATCGCCGCGTTCTGCGCCTACGTCGTCACGACGATCTTCCACCCCGGCTACCTCAGCGTCGACAGCGTGTCCCAGCTGAACCAGGCCCTGGGCGAGACGCCGGTGACCGACTGGCACCCGCCGGTGATGGCGCTGCTGTGGCGGATCCTCATCGACGTCACGGGCGCCTTCTCCGCCATGGCCGCCCTCCAGGCCACCGTGCTGTGGGTGTCGCTGTGGCTCCTGGCCCGGCTCACGTGGAAGAAGACGGGCAGCCGCGGTCTCTCCCTCGCGATGCTCGCCGTCGGCCTCCTGCCGTTCGTCGTCAACTTCACGGGCGTGGTGTGGAAAGACGTCCACATGGCGTACGCGCTGCTCGCCGTCCTGGCGATCGCGCTCACCGCGCGTGAGCTGCCGGCCGACCGGACCAAGGCCCGCTGGGTCCTGCTGGCCGTGAGCGTGCTCCTGCTGGCCTACACGATCCTGGTCCGCAAGAACGCCTTCCCGGCCGTGATCCCGGTCTTCATCCTGCTGGTCCTCGCGCTGTGGCCGGCTCCGGGCCGTCGCCGCTGGCTCGTCGCGACCGGCGCCCTCATCGCGGTCACCGTCGGCGCCAACGCCGGGGTGAACGCGGCCACCGACCCGCTGGCCACCCGCCAGTACGCGCAGATCCCGCTGGACGACGTCGTCCACGTCCTCCCCCCGGACCAGCTGCGCGCCGCGGCCGAGAAGGCCGGCGCCACCCCCGTCTTCGTCAAGGGCCTGCTCTCCGCCGCCGAGACGTGCGACAAGAAGAACCTCGCCTCCGACGCGTACTTCTTCTGCTACCCGGCCGGTGCGGGCGATCCCTCCTCGGAGGAGAACGCCGCCGTCCTGATGCGCATGTGGGTCGACGAGATGCCCAAGCACTGGAAGAACTACACCGAGTACCGCATCCGGCTCTTCGCTAAGCAGCTCTTCCAGGTCAACTACCGCGTCCAGGACGGTACGCCGGTCGACAAGATGTCCGGCGAGCCGGCCGAGGTGCTGAACACGCTGCCCAGCGCGCAGATGAAGCACACGCTGACCTACTACGTGACCGGCTTCGCCCGCGACCTGCCGATGCTCTTCTCGGGCTGGTTCTGGCTCGCCATCGCCCTGGTCCTCACGCTGCGCCGCCAGTGGGTCGGCCCGTACACCCGTGAACTGCGACTGCTCGGTCTCAGCACGATCCTGTACATCGCCGCCTACCTGCCCACCGCCGTGCAGTCCAACTTCCGCTACGTCTACTGGCCCGCGCTGTCGCTGACGGTCGCCGTGCTCCTGATCGTCTCCTCGGCCGTGGTGCGCCGCCGCGACGAGAAGGCCGCGGCCGAGGTCAAGGGCGCGCCGGCCGCGGCCGAGGCGGTGCCGACCGAGGCGACCACGCCGACCGCCGCCCCCATGGCCCCCCAGGGCTTCGCGGCGGAGGCCGTCCTGGCCGACACCGCCCAAGGACGCTCCAGCACCCAGTGACCCCAGACGCCAGACCCCAGGCGTCTGGTGCCCCGGCCGTGGTCGACCCCATCCGTACGAAGTGGAAACAGTCTCTGTGAGCAACGCACATACCGGCATCGTCAAGGCCGTCATCCCCGCAGCCGGGCTCGGGACCAGGTTCCTTCCCGCCACCAAGGCGACGCCGAAGGAAATGCTCCCGGTGGTCGACAAGCCGGCCATCCAGTACGTGGTCGAGGAAGCGGTCGCCGCCGGACTCACCGACGTCCTCATGATCACGGGCCGCAACAAGCGCGCCCTGGAGGACCACTTCGACCGCAACCATGAGCTGGAGGACGCCCTGCGGCGCAAGGGCGACCACGCCCGCCTGTCGCAGGTCGAGGAGTCCACCGCGCTCGCGGCGCTGCACTACGTCCGCCAGGGCGACCCGCGGGGCCTGGGCCACGCCGTGCTCTGCGCGCAGCCGCACGTCGGTGACGAGCCGTTCGTGGTCCTGCTCGGCGACGACCTCATCGACCCGCGCGACCCGCTCCTGACGCGGATGGCCGAGGTGCGCGCGGAGTTCGGCGGCAGCGTCGTCGCGCTCATGGAGGTCGACCCCGACCAGGTGCACCTGTACGGCTGCGCCGCCGTGAAGCCCACCTCGGACGAGGGCGTGGTGCAGATCACCGACCTCGTGGAGAAGCCCGCCCCCGGCGAGGCGCCCAGCAACCACGTGGTGATCGGCCGGTACGTCCTCGACCCCGCGGTGTTCGAGGTGCTGCGCACCACCGAGCCCGGCCGCGGCGGCGAGATCCAGCTCACCGACGCGCTGCGCTGCCTCGCCCAGGACGAGACCATCGGCGGCCCGGTCCACGGCGTCGTCTTCAAGGGTCGCCGGTACGACACCGGTGACCGCGGCGACTACCTGCGCGCCATCGTCCGTCTCGCCTGCGAGCGCGAGGACCTGGGCCCCGACTTCCGGGCGTGGCTGAAGGAACTGGTCGCCGAGGGCCTCTGACGCCTGGCGGGACCGTCGCGCCGGGGTCGACCTTCTGGGGTCGGCCCCGCACGCGTGTTCGTGGGGTTGATCCGGCGCGTGTTCACGGGGTCGGCCCCGCGCGTGTTCACGGGGTTGACCCCGCCGGGGCGGCCGCATAGCGTCGCAGCGCTGGGTGAGCAAGCGCTTAGGGGGTTCTCGTGGTCGTGTCCGGAGGGCAGGAGGCAGAGGCGCGGCTCAGCGCGCCAGGGGCCCCCTTCGCCGTCGAGGACGGCGTGTACGTGTCGGGGCCGCGGACCCTGCGGGAGTTCGTGGAGGCCGTCTGGGCCTACGGGGACCGGGTGTTCCTGGTGTCCGAGACGGGGCCGACGACCTACCGGGAGTTCTTCGACGCCGCCTGCGGCCTCGCCCGGCGGCTCGTCGGGGAGTACGGCCTGCGGCCCGGGGACCGGGCCGTCGTCGCCATGCGGAACCTTCCCGAGTGGCAGGTCGCCTTCTGGGCCGCCCAGCTCGCCGGCCTCGTCGCCGTACCGCTCAACGCCTGGTGGACCGAGGACGAGTTCACGTACGCCCTCGACGACTGCACGCCCGGTGTGCTGCTCGTCGACGGGGAGCGGGTCGCGCGCGTGCGGGCCTGGGCGCGGGAGCACCGCGTGCCCGGTGTCGTCTTCCAGGGCGAGGCGGAGGAGGGGTTCGTCGCGTACGTCGCCGACAGCGATCCCTTCCTCGGGCCGCCGCCCGTCGACGTCCTGCCCGAGCACGACGCCACGATCATCTACACCTCCGGCACCACCGGCCGGCCCAAGGGCGCCGTCGCCACGCACCTCGCGCAGGCCGGGGCCGCCATGAACCCCCGGTACTTCGCCGCCGCCGCGGCCCTGGCCCGCGGCGAGGTCCCCGGGACCGGGCCGGCGCCCGTGTCGCTGACCACGTTCCCCTTCTTCCACGTCGCCGCCTTCACGTCCTTCTACGCCGTCATGGCGGCCGGCGGGACCCTGGTGATGATGCGGAAGTGGGATGCCGGGACCGCCCTCGAACTGATCCGCGCGCACGGCGTGACGCACTACGCCGGGGTGCCCACCACCGCGCTCCAGCTGATCGAGGCCGCCCGCGCCGCCGGCGACAAGCTGGAGAGCCTCGTCCTCCTCAGCACCGGCGGCGCCGCCGCCCCGCCCGGCATCGTCGCCGGGGTCACCGCCGCGTACGGCGAGCGCGTCGAGCCCCGCAACGGCTACGGGCTGACCGAGACCTGCGGCGGCGTCCTCTCGAACGTCGGGGCCGAGTACCGGGCGCATCCGGGGAGTGTCGGCCGCCCTTCGCCCGCCACCGAGGTCCGCATCGAGCTCCCGGAAGGGCAGGCCGACGAGCTCCCCGACGGGCAGCGCGTGGGGGAGCTGTGGCTGCGCGGGCAGGCCCTGATCCGGGGGTACTGGGGGAACGAGGAGGCGACCCGCGCCGCCTTCACCGACGACGGCTGGTTCCGGACCGGGGACCTCGCCCGTGTCGACGCCGACGGGCGGGTCAGCATCGTCGACCGGCTCACGGACATGGTGATCCGCGGCGGCGAGAACGTGTACTGCGTCGAGGTCGAGGCCGTCCTCCACGAGCACCCGGACGTCCTCGACGCCGCCGTTCTCGGCGTTCCGCACCCCTTCCTCGGGGAGGAGGTCGTGGCCGTCGTGCGGCTGCGGCCGGGGGCGGCCGCCGACACCGCCGCCGAGCGGCTCCGCGCGCACGTCGGCACGCGCCTCGCCGCCTTCAAGGTGCCCGCCCGCGTCCTCGTACGCGAGGAGGAGCTGCCCCGGAATCCGACCGGGAAGATCCTCAAGCGGGAGCTGAGGGACGCGGTCAGCGGCGGGTGAGCCGGCCCTCAAGCGGGAGCTGAAGGGCGCGGTCAGCGGCGGGTGAGCCGGCCCTCAAGCGGGAGCTGAAGGGCGCGGTCAGCGGCGGGTGACGCGGATGCGGTACGCGCCCGTCGCTTCCTCGGCGAGGACGCTGATCCGGATGCCGTTGGCCCGGTCGGTGAAGATCTCGCCCGGGCGGTACGGGGCGTCCGACAGCTCCGCGTGGACGTTCGGGCGCCGCGTGCAGCCGCCGCTGGAACGGTCGCTGTCGGACACGGTCACAGGGCCGTGGCCGGTGTCCACGTCCGACTCGACCCGGTAGACGAGGACGCCCTGCTCGCAGACCGCCTCGTCGTTGCCCTCCTTGCTGCGCACCTCGACCGCGTACCCGGAGGTGCCGGAGAGCGGGACGAAGGCGAGCTTCGGGCCGCCCGCGACGGCGAGCGGGGTGAGGGTGTAGTCCGTGGAGCCGGGGCCGGACGCGCAGCTGATCTGGTCGTTGTCGAGCCAGCCCAGCTTCCACTTGTGCCAGCCGAGCAGGTCGTTGTTGGCGCCCCAGTCCTCGGACATGATGTCCCAGTGTCCGACGGTGCCGCCGCCGTCCGAGGTGTACAGGTCGGGCAGGCCGAAGACATGACCGTTCTCGTGGGGCAGCACGCGGTAGCCGGTCTCGGCGAAGCTGCCGGAGCCGTCGTCCTGCCGGCTGTAGACGAAGGACGTGTTGGCGAGCGGCACGCCGTCGGCGTACGGGGCGTCGTCGTTGCCGGAGAAGGTCACGGACAGGACGGTGTCGAGGGCGGAGGGCCCGGCGTTCGGCGTGACGAGGACGTTGACCAGGTCGTACGCGCTGAAGTCCACCTTCGTGTCGGCGGCCTTCACGATGTCCTCGACGAGGGAGCGGTAGCTCGGCTCGTACGGTGAGCCGCGCTCTATCCCGTACGAGGAGAACGGCCGGGGCATCCGCAGCCAGTCGGTCATCGGGACCTCGGCCTGGTACCTCAGGCGCCCGTACGAGCTGGTGCGGAACCAGTCGGAGGTCTGCGGGAAGAACTCGCGGAAGCGGCTCATCGCGGTGCCCTCCCCGACGGCGTCCGGGAAGTCGACCATCAGGGTGAGGGCCCTGACGCGACCCGTGGAGCGCACGTATCCGGGGGCGGTGGGCAGCCCCTCCGACATCTGCACGCCCATCGTCGTGGCGATCCGGCACGGCCCGAGCTGCGCCCCGCTCGGCGCGGCGGCCACGGGGCCGGCCGACGCGGGGGCGGGGTCGGGGAGCGTCGTGCTCGCGGACGCGAGCAGCGTGAGGGAGAGGGCCGTGGTCGCCGCCAGGGCGACGGGTCTGCGTATCCGTCGGCGGGGGTGCTGCATACGGGCGCCTCTCCGGTGGGGGCAGGTCTGCGGCACGGATCTCCTGTGCGGGAGGCGTCTCCCGTGTGGGGAGACGGAGATCCGTGTCGTGCGATCAGCCTGTGGTGATCGGCTCGGAGGCGCGCGTCGGGTGGACCGATCGTGTGGGTATTCCGTGCGGCGTGTCGCATGTGATCCAGGTCACACATCGGAGGGGAAATAACCGGGGACCCGGTCCCCGTTTAACCCTGTGTTCCACGAAGCGGGGACTCTGTCCCCGGATTGTTGAGGAGGTAGTGGCGTGACCAGCAGCCCGGACACCGCGCCCGTCCGTCGCGTACCCCGTCCGCGCGCGGACGCCCTGCGCAACCGCGAGCGGATCGTGACGGCGGCCCGCGAGATGTTCGTCGAGTTCGGCCCCCAGGTGCCGTACGACGAGGTGGCGCGCCGCGCCACCGTCGGGAACGCCACGCTCTACCGCAACTTCCCCGAGCGCGCCGACCTCGTCCGCGAGGTCGTCCTCTCCCTCATGGCCCGCGTCACCGAACTCGCCGAGCGGGCCACCGAGGAGGAGGCCGACTCCTTCACCGCCCTCCGCCGCTTCACCCACGCCGCCGCCGACGAACGCATCGGCGCCCTGTGCCCGATGCTCGACGGGGCCTTCGACAAGGACCACCCCGACCTGACCGTCGAGCGCGAGCGCCTGGAGGAGGCCGTCCAGGGCCTCGTCGACCGGGCGCAGCGCGCCGGCCGGCTCCGCTCCGACGTCGGTGTCGGGGACCTGATGGTGGCGGTGTCGCAGCTGACGCGGCCTCTGCCGGGCGCGGCCTGCGGGAACTTCGACCAGTTCGTCCACCGCCACCTGCAACTGTTCCTCGACGGCCTGGAGGCGCCCGCGCGCTCCGAGCTGCCGGGCACGGCAGTGACCCTGGAGGACCTGAGGCGCGACTCCTGCCCGACGTCGTGACGACTCGTCAGAGCCCCGCCGCACCCCTGCTCACGCACTTCCTCACGCACTGATGACGCACTGACTTACGCACTCCCTTACGTCCCTTTCTTCACCTGTACGCGCCAAGAGGTGGCTACCCCCATGTCCAAAATCCCCGAGAGTCCCGCGAGCCAGGCCGAGGCCGATCCCGGCCGCTGGAAGGCACTCGTCTTCATCGCCCTCGCCCAGCTGATGGTCGTGCTCGACGCGACGATCGTGAACATCGCGCTCCCCTCCGCCCAGCAGGACCTCGGGATCTCGGACGGCAACCGGCAGTGGGTCATCACCGCCTACGCCCTCGCCTTCGGCGGTCTCCTCCTCTTCGGCGGCCGCATCGCCGACCTGTGGGGCCGCAAGCGGACCTTCGTCGTCGGACTGATCGGCTTCGCCGCCGCCTCCGCCCTCGGCGGGGCCGCGAACGGCGAGGCGATGATGCTCGGTGCCCGTGCGCTCCAGGGCGCCTTCGGCGCGCTCCTCGCGCCCGCCGCGCTCTCGCTGCTCGCCGTGACCTTCACCGACGCCAAGGAGCGCGCCAAGGCCTTCGGCATCTACGGCGCGATCGCCGGTGGCGGCGGCGCCGTGGGCCTGATCCTCGGCGGCTTCCTCACCGAGTACCTCAACTGGCGCTGGACGTTCTTCGTCAACATCCCGTTCGCGATCGTCGCCGCCGTCGGCGCGTACTTCGTGATCCGTGAGCCCGCGGGCGGCCGCAACCGCTCCTCGCTCGACATCCCCGGCGTGATCCTCTCCACCCTGGGTCTGGTCGCGCTCGTCTACGGCTTCACGCGCGCCGAGTCCGAGGGCTGGAGCGACGCCGGCACGATCGGCCTCTTCGTCGGCTCCGCCGTCCTGCTCGGGGTGTTCGTGATCACCGAGTCGGTGGTCAAGTCCCCGCTTCTGCCGCTGCGCGTCCTGACCGACCGCAACCGCGGCGGCGTCTACCTGTCGCTGGGTCTCGCCGTCATCGCGATGTTCGGCCTGTTCCTCTTCCTGACGTACTACCTCCAGATCGTGAAGGGGTACTCGCCCGTCATGACGGGCTTCGCGTTCCTGCCCATGATCGTGGGCATGATCGTCGGTTCGACGCAGATCGGTACGCGGCTGATGACCCGGGTCCCGCCGCGGCTGCTCATGGCCCCCGGCTTCCTGACCGCCGGTGTCGGCATGCTGCTCCTGACCCAGCTGGAGGTCGGCACCTCGTACGCCGGTCTGATCCTGCCCGCGCAGCTGCTGCTGGGTCTGGGCATGGGTACGGCGTTCATGCCGGCCATGTCGCTCGCGACGCTCGGCGTGGACCCGCGGGACGCCGGTGTGGCCTCCGCGATGGTCAACACCTCGCAGCAGGTCGGCGGCGCCATCGGTACGGCCCTGCTGAACACGATCGCCGCCTCGGCGACCACCGCGTACCTGGCCGACCACGCGGCCGGCGCGACCACCCCGGCCGCGCAGAAGCTGGTCCAGCTCCAGGGCATGGTCGAGGGGTACGCCGCGGCCATCTGGTGGGCCGTCGGCATCCTGGTCCTCGCGGCCACGATCGCCTTCGTGCTGATCAACACCGGCAAGCCGGAGATGGGTCCCGTCGCCGGGTCCGGCGCGGGCGCGGACGACGAGGTGAAGATCCCCGTCATCGCCCACTGATCCGCCGGGTCCCGCTGGGGACTCCCCGGATCCCGCCAAGGGTCCGCCGGATCCCGCTACGGACTCCCCGGATCCCGCTACGGATTCCCCGACCTGCCCTGGCCCCGCGTTCTCAGCGGAGCCAGGGCAGGTCCGCGTCCGGGTCCGTCGGTTCGAGGCCCTCGGCCATCACCCGCATGATCGCGCCGAGCTGCTCGACCTGCTCCGGAGCGAGCCGGTCGAACAGCGCCTGGCGTACGGCCGCCACATGGCCGGGCGCGGTGCGGCGCAGGACGTCCATCCCCTCGTCGGTGAGCCGCGCGAACTGTCCGCGCTTGTCGGAGGGGCAGTTCTCGCGCGTCACCCAGCCGTTCTTCTCCAGCCGGGCGATCGCGTGGGAGAGCCGGGAGCGGGTGATCTTGGCGCCCTTGGCGAGCTCGGTCATCCGCAGTCGCCGGCGGGGTGCCTGGGAGAGCTGGACGAGCAGTCCGTAGTAGATGTGCGGCATCCCGGCGTCGCGCTGCAACTGGCGGTCGAGGTGATCCTCCAGGAGCGTGGTGGCGTGCAGGTAGGCGCGCCAGGTGCGCTGTTCCTCGTCGTCGAGCCAGCGCGGTGCGGTCATGTCTCCCATGGGTCCCATCGTACGACTCGTCCTTGAAAGTTGAACTACATAGGTTTACGCTGCGGATAGCGATCGAGCTTGAAGTTTCAAGTACTCGTTTCACGTGCTCGTTTCGAGTGCTCGTTTCGAGTACTCGCTTCACGCGCTCGCTTCACGCACTCGCCGCACGCACCACGAGGATGCCGGAGGTCGTCGTCATGGACGCCACGCTGGAACGGATGCCCGCCCTCTACCTGTCCCACGGCGCCCCGCCCCTCGCCGACGACCCCGTCTGGCCGGGCCAGCTCGCCGCCTGGTCCGCGGACCTCCCGCGCCCCCGGGCGATCCTCATGGTCTCCGCCCACTGGGAGGAGGCCCCGCTCTCCCTCGGCGCCACCGAGACCGTGCCCCTCGTCCACGACTTCTGGGGCTTCCCCGAGCACTACTACCAGGTCAGGTACGGGGCCCCCGGCGCCCCGCAGCTCGCCGACGCCGTCCGCAAGCTGCTCCGCGCGCCCGGCACGCCCGTGCAGGACATCCCCGACCGGGGGCTCGACCACGGCGCCTACGTGCCGCTCGTCGAGATGTTCCCGGGCGCCGACATCCCCGTACTCCAGATCTCCATGCCCACCCTCGACCCGCGCCGGCTCATGGACATCGGGCGCAAGCTCGCCCCGCTGCGCGACGAGGGCGTCCTGATCGTCGGCAGCGGCTTCTTCACCCACAACCTCGCCGCCCTCCGCCACACCGGCGGCGGGGTGCCGGGCTGGTCCGCCGAGTTCGACGACTGGGGGCACCGCGCGCTGGAAGCCCGGGACGTCGACGCGCTCCTCGACTTCGCGCACAAGTCCCCGGCCGGACGCCTCGCCCACCCGCGTACGGAACACTTCGCCCCCCTCTTCGTCACCATGGGCGCGGCGGACGCGGCCGGTGACCTCGACGCGGAACGGTCGGTGATCGACGGCTTCTGGATGGGGCTCGCCAAGCGGTCCGTCCAGTTCGGCTAGCCGCTCTACGAGAGCGGCGGGTTCAGCTCGATCGAGCGGACGGCGGCGGCGAGGGCGAGCGGGTCGCCGACGTCGAGTGCCGTGTCCGTGAACTTGATCGTGTGGTCGTCGCCGTGCGCCGCCGCCCGCGCGAAGACCTCCTCGGGGGTGAGGACGGTCCGCGCGTACGCAGCGGCCTCCCGCGGCGTGTAGGCGGCGGTCACCGCGGCCGCCGCCGTCCAGGCCGCCGCCAGGCTCGGCGCCCACAGCTCGCGGGGGAGCGCGGGCAGGGCGCGGAGGACCGCGTTCGGCGCGGTCGCCGCGTGGACCAGCATGATCGGCTCACCGTGCCCGTGGGTCGCGTACCGGTGCGTGGCCGCCGCCACCAGCTCCACGAGCAGCGCCTTCGCCGTGTCCGGATCGGGGGCGGAGTCCTGGGTCACGCCCCACTGCGGGAACGCCGTCAGCTGGTCGAGCCGGGCCCGGATCCCGCCCTCCTGCTCCGGAACGGGCGGTACGGCGTCCAGCGCGGCCGCCGCGCTCGGCGCCACGGCCAGCGAGGCGAGCGGGCCCAGCGGCTGGTGGCGGGCCGCCCAGTAGCCGAGGGCGTGCGCCAGCTCGGCGCGGCGCGGCGCCGTCCCGTCGGTCGTCAGGAGCGTCCGTACGGCATGACCGGTGCGGATCACGGGGTGCGTCGCGCCGGCCGCGATCCCCGGGAGCAGTCGCGGCCACCACTCGGTGAGGACCTCGCGCCAGGGGCGGGCGTCGGGGCCGTCCAACTGCCGCGCGAAGAACCGCGTCCAGTCGGTGATCCGGGACGGGTCGCCGAGCGCCTCGCGCCAGTCGTCCGCCGTGACGGGGCGGCTCGCGGGCGGCAGCTCCTCCAGCTTGGGCGCGTAGTGGTCGAGCCAGCGGTGGACGGTCGGGGCCTGGCCGTGGCGGACGAGCGCCTCGACGGCCATCGGGGCGTGATTGGTGAGCCAGCCGTTGCGCTCGGGGCCGGTGGTGTGGAGGCGTTCGAGGGCCTCGTCGAGGGTGCCGGTCGTGTCGTTGCTGTCGGGGCTTTCGCGGACTTCGTCGCTGTCGTCGCTCATGGGGGCGACGCTAGGGCGGGGCGGGTGGCGGCGTAACGGGCTGGGGACCTAGGTGTATTGCCCCGGGAGGTTGTGGACGGGTGATGCAGGTCTCGGCTGAGACTGCTTGAACGGGTGAGGGCCTTCCGGGTTCGGTGTGGATT
>NZ_JBSGTX010000014.1:14346-127359 GCF_053607625.1 Streptomyces sp. NPDC055103 | reverse complement strand
CCGCCCTGACAGCCCTCCGAGCCCGAGTGGCCGCCCAAAGCAGCAGCCCCGACAGCAAGATCAAAGCGACAGGTTAATGATCGGCAGGCCCTTAGGGGGAGGCAGAGAGCGCCGGTGGGCATTCCCCCATGCCGGTGGTCCCGGGTGCCGCCCCCAGAAACTGGGTGCCACGCCCGGGACGGGCACAGGCTCAGGCCGGGTCGACGGCGGGTCGGGACGGCCGGTCCACCAGGTGCTGGAGCCGCTCCTCGAACACCTTCCGCGCGTCCGGGGTGACGGTCTCCAGGGCGACGAACGTCGTGACCGCCACGTCCACCAACTCCTTCACGACGTCCTCCGTCGTATGGGACTTACCCTTCCGGGGGTTCGTGCCGTTCACCCCGTGCAGGGCCTCGGCCACCTCCCCGAACTCCTCGCCGATCTTCAGGACGCGGAACAGGACCAGCTCTCGCGAGGACAGGTCGCCGGCCGCCTCGTCCAAGCCCTCACGGATGCGGCGGATCAGCTCCCACATGTCGTCATGCGTCGCGTCGTGCAGCTCGCCAGTCATGGCTCTCCCAGGGGGTAGTGCGGTCGTCAGAACAGGGCAGGTGCGTGGTCCTCGACAGGGACCGGGTCGGTCACGGGCAGCGGCTCCACCGCCGTGACGGACAGCTCCACGGCCAGGGCCGAGTGATCGGTCAGCCGGTCGGGCATGGTCCGCGGCTCGTGGACGTAGGCGCAGCCACGCAGGCCGGCGACGAGGCCGGCGGAGACGAAGGCGTGGTCGTACCGGTAGCCGTCGCCGGTCTTGCCCACCCACGAGTAGTCCAGGGTCTCCGGGTGCTGGTCCCGGAACGCGTCTGTGTACCCGGCCGACCCGAACCAGCTGTAGAACTCGTACTCGAACGGCGCGAAGAACCGGTAGCGCGGGACGTGCGTCGGCTCCAGGACGTTGAAGTCCCCCAGGACCACCCGCGCGGCATCCTCCGCGAAGGGGAGCTGACTACGGCACGTGTAGAGGAACCGGCGCTTCCGCTCCGTCTTCTCCTCCGTGGTGTTCCGGGAAGGGACGTACAGGCCGATCACGTCCAGCGGCCCCCGGTCGGTGCCCACCGTGACGCCGACCGCCCGGTGCGGCAGGTAGTCCACCCCCGTGTCCAGGGGCCGGGCAGCGAGGCGGCTGACGATCATCGTGCCCCGCTCTCCCCTGACCTCCGGCCTGGGGAAGACCACCGAGTACCCGGCCCGCTCGAACCGAGCGGCCAGGAACTCACACCCCGCGCTTGGCGCCGTCTCCGTGAGCACGAACAGCGACTCCGGCCGCTTCGCCAGGTACCGGAGCTGTCTCTCCGCGCGGCTCAGGGACGGATTGTTGAGGTTGAACGTGAGCACGTCCAGCATGGTGCGGCTGGTCCTTCCGGAGTCGGGTGATCGCGGCGACGATCGTGCGGGCGACCTCTTCGGCCGGCACGTGGGTCGCATCCACGGTGAGAACGCCGTGTCCCTTTTCCCGTAGGAACTTAGCGGCCTCCGCGAAGTACCCACACTCCACGTGGCTGGAGCCCTCGGCGCGTTCGTACCGAGAGTGCGCTCCCCGCGCGGCGAGACGGACCTCGATCACGTCCGGCTGCCCAGTCACCATCACGGTCAGGTCCGGCTGGACAACCCACTCGTTGAGGAGCCACACGAACTCCCTGTCGACGCCGTCCATGCACTGGAGGGCGAGGCTACTGGCGATGTACCGGTCGCACACGACGACCTTCCCGGCCTCCAGCGCGGGCCGGATCTCCGCGCCGTGCTGGTGGCGGTCGGCCGCGATGAGGCACGCCATGGCCTCACCCTGGTAGTCGTCCGTGCCGTGCCGCGCGAGGTTGCCCAGGGCGGTGTCCGTGGGCTCCCGGGTCGCGAGCACCGGCACGCCGGCCGCGCCGAGGAACTGGGCGACCAGGGCCGTGACGGTCGACTTCCCGACCCCGCCCGGCCCCTCGATGGCGAGCAGGAGGCCGCGGCGCCGGGTCATGAGACACCGACCACGGGCAGGACGCGGGTCTGGCGCGGCACCACCGGGCACTGCTCGGTGTCCACGGCCCCGATGCGCTCGCCGGCCGCGACCACGGCGGCCGGGCACCCCTTGCCGCAGGAGGCCGACATGGAGCAGGCGCCGCACGTGGGGTTGCCGCCCAGGTCCCACCGGTCGGAGAACTTCCCGTACGCGTCCAGCCGCGCCGCGACGTCGTCGTGCTCCCACACGTTGCCGACGAGGAAGTCAGTGTCCGGGTGCTGGGAGACGTTCGTCCTGGCCGCGAACACCAGGTAGGGGCAGATCGCGACCGACCCGTCCGTGAAGACGTAGATGATGTTCCCGGCCTCGCAACCGGCCAGCGGCTTGGAGTCGTTGGGGAACCGGATGTTCACCATCTCCAGGCCGTCCGCCTCGAACGGGGCGGTCATCCGCGCGATCTCTCGCATCTGGTCGTCCGGGGTGCGCAGCTTGCCCTGTGCCTTCTTCGACGCACCCCGCCCCATGCTCCCCAAGGGGTTCATGAGGACGTACGTCGCGCCCTGCTCCTTCGCGAACGCCACGAGCTTGCGGTACTCCTCGTCCTCCGCGAGGTTGTTCGGCGTGCACAGCAGGCCCTGGAGAATCCCGGCCTTCGCGAACCGCCGGATGGTGTCGACGGTCTCCGCGAAGCACCCGGGGAGCTTGCGGAAGACGCTGTGCGACTCCTCCGCGAACCCGTCCAACGAGACGTTCATGTGGGCGTCCAGCTCCACCAGGGCGGCGATCATCTCGTCGCTGCACATGGTGCCGTTGGTGCACACGCCCACGGACATGCCGGCCGCGCGGAACAGGCTGATGACCTCGATCAGGTCCGGGTGCATGAACGGCTCCCCGCCCGTGATCGTCACCTTCGTGACGCGGGCCTGGGCGAGCTGCGGGACCAGGCGGTCGCGGACGTCGTCCACGGCCATGTACTTTCCGCGCTTCGTCGCCACCACGAAGCAGTGGTCGCACAAGGCGTTGCACGGCTCGCAGATCTGGATGAGCGCTTTCCTGTTGGGGGCATCCACGGTCGTCCGGAAGTAGCAGGATGCGGCCTGCTCCCCGGTGATGATGGCGCGTCCGGTCACGAAGGACCTCCACAGGTCGAAGGGGGTGTGCATGACCCGCCCCGGCCGAGCGAGCAACAACGCGGCCAGGGGCGGGAGTCTCAGGTGTCGCGCCGCGCGCCGTACTCCGCGACCAGCTCCTCGAGGCGCCGGATGCACGGGTCGCACGCGGAGAACGGGCCGTGCCCGTGGTCCTCGCTGGAGACTGGGCCGAGCCACATGACCGGGAGGCCGGCGACGTCGCAGCGCCAGCACCGCCCGATGACCCACACCCGCCGCGTATCGGTGGTCGGCTGCTCCGGGAGCCTCACCGCAGGATTCCGAAGGCGAGGGAGCCCCCGAGCACGGTCAGGACGACCAGGTAGACGATGACGTCGCGCCGGGCTCGCGCGACGGCGGCCTCCGGGCCGGGCTCCTCGGGGACGGGCGGCACGAGGTCCTCGGCCCACCGGGGCGGCAGCGTCTCCTTCGGGCTGCTCACCGTGTCACTTCTTCCAGGCCGTGACGGTGGGTGCACTCCTGGCAGGCGTACCAGCTCCAGCCCGCGCCGCTCTCCTGCTGGCCCCAGGCCACCAGCAGGGCGCCGGCCGTCACCGCGTCGCACCAGTGGCACACGTCCACCGGCCCCCTTGCCGCGGCCTCCTCCAGCGGACCGATCAGCGTCTCGATCGCGGACCGAAGGCGGGCCGGGTCGATGAACTCCGGCCCGTCCTCCACTGGCCAGATCCAGCACATCCCCGCCGAGAGCGTGTGTCCCGCCCGGGGCACGAGGAGTTCGTCACCGGCCACGTACCGGACGATCCCAATCTCCGTGAGGTCCGGCCAGTCGGCAGCGGCGTCCGGCGGCAGCGGCCACACCACGTGTCGCAGGCCGGGGTCTTCGAAGACCGGCCCGCCCAGGTCGCCCAGGACCACCGGGACGCGGCGCCCCCAGTCCATGGGCACGCCGAGCGCGCTCCACCGGTCGTCCAGCGTCATCGCGGCGTAAGTGCCCTCGGGCGGCAGGTACGGGGGCCTCTCGTCGGTCATCGTGCCGCCCCCTCGCAGAGCCCGGCCCGCGCCGCCTCGGCGACCAGGTCGACCGGGCGGACACCATTCAGCTCCAGGACCGTCTGCCCGGCCAGCAGCAGCGGAAGGCGCGGGTCCTCGTAGGCGAGCCGCGCCGCGCCGTCCACCGCGACCGCGAGCTCGCCGGCAGCCGTACGCCGCCCCCAGGGCGCGTGGAGGATGCCGTACAGGCCCCACGGGCGAGCGGCCGACACCCGGGCCGCCGCGTACCCGCCCAGCAGGTGCGGGCAGTGCCGTACGGACTCCCACGCGCACGCGAGGTGAACCGGTGGGTGCAACGTCAGCTCCCCCTCCTCGACGGGGTCGCGCCCGGCCGCCTCCCCGGCGCCGACGAGGACGAGCTGCCCGCCCTCGGCCGCGGCCTCCTCGACCGTGGACAGCTCGCAGACCTGGCACAGGAAGCGGGTCATCATGCGCCGCTGCCGGGCCGGGTGCAGGTTGGCCAGCAGGGGCTCGCCCTTGCCCCGGGCCAGGGACCACACGCGCCACAGGGCGCCCTGCTGCGTGCACGCGCGGGTCAGCAGCGGGTCGGCGTAGACCAGCCGACCGCCCTGGAGAAGGACGAGCGGGGTGATGTCCTGCTCCGCTGACCAGCGCGCGACGCGCGGAACGCGGAGGCCTCGGTAGACGGGAAGGGTGTCCAGACTCATCGGGTCAGATCCATCGGGTCAGGGCCCTCCGCCCCGGGGCCACGGCGTGGCACGGGGGGAACCTGCGCCTGGTCGTCCAGGGCGGAGGGCGGATCGAGGGGGTGGGGCCAGCCGCCGCCTGTCACGGACGGGACCTGTCGGCGGCCGGGGTGCGAGCCGGTCGGCGTCGGTGTCGCACCGCTCCCTGGTGGAAAAGGGAGCCCCCTGGGCCCTGCCCGTGCCCTGCCGACGCGCACGGGCACGGACGGGACGTCTAGGGGAGGTCGAGCCAGGAGGCTGGGATCGAGCGGCGCCACGCGGTCACGCCGCTCCACAGCTCCCCGGCCCGGGTCTGCCGGTCCATGTAGGCGTGCACTCCGCCCAGGCCGGCGCCGAGTTCGCGCAGGGCCAGGCCGACGGCGACGTGGACCCGGCCGCGCCGCTGGGCGAGGGCGTACCAGGTGCGGGGGTAGGGGACGTTCAACGTGGTGGTGGGGTGGCCGTAGTCCAGGGACGCGACGCCCTGGACCAGGAGGAGGCCGAGCCCGAGCCGGTACGGCTCCTCCCCTCGCCCCAGGCCGAGGCCCTGGGCGATGCCGAGGAGGCCGGGCCGGTAGTGGTCCACGCTCTCGGCCAGACGCGGCACGGCCGGGGTGAGCAGCACGTGACACTCCGGGCCGAGGAACCCGTTCTTCACCCAGGCCGCGACCGAGACGCGGTCTGCGAACTCCGGGCCGGGCGGAGCGAACCCGTGGGCAAGGGCGGTCACCGGACCACCTCCGCCGGTACCGGGGCGCCGACCGCAGCCGGGTCGTCCACCAGGGACGCGCGCAGGGAAGCGGTCGTGATCTCCTCGAACTCGCTGTGTCCGGTGCGGGAGGCGTGGTCCATGCCCCACTTCCCGACGACGACCAGGTCCGTGCCCGGCTCGGACCGCTCCGGACACCCCTTGCACGCCATGATCCGCGTCATAGGGACCCCTGTGGGGTCCAGACGCCAGCGGGCGAAAGTGAACAGACGCCGCGTCATCTGGCCTGCCCCCCTACTGGGCTGTAGGCGTCCTCAACTGCGGCGCGTAGGGCATCTGCGGGGGTGAGGTGGTTGTCCTCTCCAGGGCAGATGCGCCAGTGAGGTCCGGGGCCGATGGTCCGTCGGGCGGGGGGGATCGAAAGCGTTTCGCCGTCGCGGAGAACGCGGGTGCCGACGATGTCCCACTGGGACGCCGAGCGGAGCGGGAGCAGCCAGTACAGGGCCATGCCGTCGTCGATGACGGCGCCGCTGCGGTGGCCGAGGATGCCGACGGCGATCAGGCCGATGCTGCGCGGGACGCGGACGGCGTCCCACGAGACGCCGACCGCGACGGACTCGCATCCAGTCGCACTCAGCAGGTCGCTACGGGCTTGTGGCGTGACCATCCCTGTCCCCCTCGCTCGGTGGGCTGATGGGTCACAACCCTGGCCCTCACCTGCGCGTCGAACGAGGACTTTTAGAGGACTCTTCCGACCAATTACCGGACTTACGTTCACCTGTTGGGCGGAATCCTGGCGTTCATGAGGGCTTTTCCCCACACTGGTCTGCGACGCACACATGGAGGTGAAGCGTGGAACAGAGCGAAGGCAACACCCGACTCAAGGCAGCCCGGATCGCCGCCGGTTACCGCACGCAGGAGGCCTTCGCCTCAGCACTGGGGGTCGGCATCCGGCAGGTCCGCCGCTGGGAGTCGGCAGACCCGCCGTGGCCCAGGGCGGACGTGCAGCAGCAGCTGATCGCTCTCCTCGGCCAGGACATGGAGTCCCTCGGCTTCATCAGACCCGCCGGTGTCCCGCAGCCCCGGGACGGCCAGGCTCGCACCCTACCGAGATCCCAGGGCATGGTGTCTGTACCTGTGCCCGGGCTCTCCCTGCAACCGGCGTCGGTCGCCGCCGATTTCGCCGACATCACCCGTCGCCACCGGCGCCTGTACTGGACGGTGGCGCCGGCCACGCTTCACCCGGCGGCCGTCGCGCACGCCAACCTCGGATGTGCGCTCCTCCAGGAGACGGCCGGCGCCACCCGGCGGACCGTCGCGGCCGCGCTCGCCGAGACCTATCTCCTCGCCGGACGAATCGAGTTCTTCGACATCCAGCAGCCGGATGCCGCCAGGGACACGTGGATGCGGGCGCTCCAGGCGGCCGGGCAGGCGGATGACCAGCTCCTTGGGGCGGCGATCCTCGCGCACACCGCGTTCATCCCGGGGTGGGTGGGGCAGCGCGAGGAGGCCGCGGAGAGGATGGTCGCGGCCCGGACCTACGCCCGCCGGGGCCCGGCCTCGGCCTCGCTGCTGGCCTGGCTCGATGCCGTCGAGGCGGAATGCGAGACCCGGTGTGGCAACACCCGGACCGCACTGAACCTGCTCCGGCACGCCGAGGAAGTCCTCGCCGCCGGGAGCGAGCACGCCTCTCCGGAGTGGCTGGACTGGTTCAGCCAGGTACGGCTCGCCGCGTTCAAGGGGAACACCCAGCTCAAGGCCGGTCACCTCCCCCAGGCTCGCGAGACCCTGCTCCAGGTCCTTGCTGACCTCCAGCCGAGCGAGGACAAGCAGCGCACCGTGATCCTCGGCGACCTCGCCGCCGTCGAGGCGGCGGACCGGAACCCGGAGGCGGCGTGCTCGTACGCCGTCGCCGCGCTCGACCAGCTCAGCACCACCTGGTACGCGACTGGCATGGACCGGATCCGGGAGGTGCGGCGCTCGCTCGCACCGTGGCAGCACGAGCGTTGCGTCCGGGACCTCGACGACCGGCTGTACGGGTGGGAGACGACGGTCAGCGCCCTCGGGCGTTGAACTGGACGATGTTCCCGGACAGCTCCAAGAGGCTCTCGACCCGGAAGGTCGGGAGCTTCTCGGCTTCCTCGGTGTTCCACTGGATCGTGCCCCACGGGCCCCGACGTACGAGCGCGGACTCCATCCCGGCGGCGACGGCAGGGCGCAGGTCGTTGTCGACACGGTCGCCGACGTAGAGGATCTCGTCGTTCTCGAAGGGGACGACCTCGGCGACGCGGTGGAAGAAGTCGGGGTCGGGCTTGCTCGCGCCCCAGTCGTCGGAGGTGCCGATAAGGTCGACGTCCTCGGAGAACAGGGAGCGCAGGATCTTCCCGGCCCGCACGGTCTGGTTCCCGGCGATGCCGAGCCAGAGTCCGTCAGCTCGGAGCTGGGCGAGCGCCGGGCGGACGTCCGGGTAGAGGTCATCCTCGCCGAAGTGCTCAGGCTGGCCGGCAGCCGCGCGGGCCTCGCGCTGTTCGTAGAGGTCGAAGCCCGGCTGAAACTCCTGAAACACCTCCCGGTAGTCCCGGCCCTGCGCGATCACTGCGCCGAACATGGCGGCGAACGTGTGCCGGGGCACTCCGAGCCAGTCAGCCCACGTGCCGTACTCCCTCGTCTCGTCCACGAGGCACTCACCGACGTCGAAAACCACTGCGCGAATCATGGGCGCGATCCTACGTACCGCCTGACGGCGCCGTCAGGGGGACGAGGGTGGCTTCCCCGCGCCATGGCGATGCAACGCCAACTAGAATCGAACACGTGCACGAAGATTTGTCGTCGCCCGCGCTGGAGAAGCTTCAGTTTCTACACAGAGTGCAGGTGCGGAACCTGGAACAGACGGAGCGCTGGATCGACGCGGAGCTCGCCCGCCTTCGCGAGAGGGCTGCGCGCCGCCCCCTGCCGGAAGGGCCGACGATGGTCCTCTCCTACCTACGGGAGGGCGGCCGGGCCGTAGCGGACAGCATTCACCTCGGCGACTGCCGCATGGCGGCCAAGCACACCAAGCCACTCACCGAGGAGCAGGCCCGCCGGGCCCTGGCCGTCGACGGGCTCCGCGCGTGCGAGATCTGCCGACCGGATGCCGAGCTCGGCATCCTCGGCTGACTCGATGCACCCTGGAGGCATGGACGGCGCCCCGATAGTGGTCCACCCGCCCTCACCCAGCGGAGGCCGGCGAGTCACCGTGCACGGCGGCACCATCCTGGGCCTCGCGCACAGCGACAGGGATGTCGTCGAGTTCCTCCGGCGCGCTGGACTCCCAGAAGCCGACGACCTGCTCGATGACCCCGCCTGGGTGAAATGGAGGGGCGGCCGCGCGCACGAGTACGAGGCAGCTTGAACTGATCACCGCCGCATGTCAGACCCGACCCCTACCGTGATGGGCATGCCTCCGCGCTCCCGGCCCCGCAGCCCTCTGCGGCCTGCCGCCGACGAGATCAACTCGTCCATCCGCCAGCTGATGGACGAGGAGCCCGACGGGGAGCCGCGCTCCGAGAAGTACAGGCGACTCCTGGTCCAGTGGGCCGCGGCCACACGGAGCCCTCAGAGCGCCCGGACGCCCCGACGGACACCCTGTCCGGCCAGTGCCCGCGCAGGTCAGAAGCAGAGGGCGGGGTCGCGGAGCACACCGTGTCCGGACAGCCGGACGACCGGCGCGGACGCACTGTCCGGACACAGCAGTGCGCCCCGCCCGGGTTCCACCGCCGGACGAGGCGCACAAGGGCCCGAGTAGCGCGGACAGCACCGAAGCTAGTGTCCGGGTCGGACACCGCCCCGGAGCGCCCCCGGCCATGGCGGATCTCTCCGGGCACGCGCCCACGCCCTCACGTGCTCCCTCGCGCCTCTGTTTGCCGACACGCTGTCGGTATCTACTCGACCGCATGACCATCCTCACTGAGCGCGACGCGCCGACTCCCGATGGCATCAACCCGGCACGCGCACGCCGCGCCGTCCGGGCCCTGTACACCGGGCCGGCCCTCACGGCCGCAGACCTCAGCGCCCCCCTCCTGGCCCTGCCCGACAGCTCTATGGGCAGCGGCTCACTGCCCGGCGCAACATCGCTCGCCGGCGTCCCGGCAACCGTCGCCCGCTGGGGTCCCCGTAGTAACCGCCGCGGAAACAACGAATATCGCTGACCTGGGACGATGCCGCTCGCCGCTGACGATCAGCAGCCGCCATTGCGCCGTGTCTTGAGGAGCGGCCGGGTCGTTCACCATGCAATGCGGTAAGCCGCCGATACGACGGGACGGCCCGCACACGAGTGGTTGTGGTGGGGGTTCTCGGTGGCAACCCGTGTGTTCGCGGACGACGAGCTGGCGAGGCTGCGCGGCTTTCCGGAGATCAACAGGGAAGAGCTGATCCGGTTCTTCACCCTGACGCCGGCGGACGTGGGGTTCATCGACCCGGGCCGCGGCCGTAGCCCGAAGGACCGGCTGGGGCTGACGGTCCAGCTGTGCACGCTGCCGTGGCTCGGGTTCGTCCCGGACGACGTCCGCCGCCCGCTATCTGGCGGATGAGACCTACCGCAGGAAGATCGCCCGGCAGCTCAACAAGGGCGAGTCCCTGCACTCACTGCGCCGCAGCCTGCTCTACGCGCACGAGGGCGCGATCCGCCACCGCCACCTGGCCGCACAGACCGAGCAGGCGTGGTGTCTGACGCTGCTGACCAACTCGGTGGTGACCTGGACGACGGAGTACTACGGCCTGGCCATCGCGCAGATGCGGGCCGAGGGCCGGGCGGTCGACGACGAGCTCCTCGCGCACATTTCCCCGGCCCACAGCGAGAACGTGAACTTCTTCGGCACGATCAACGTCGAGGTCGACACCGAGCTCGCCAAGCTCGACCCGGCCGGCTACCGGCCGCTGCGGGCCCGCCGCCGCGAGCGGCCCTAGCGTCACGGACGCTCATTTGTTTGGTCTGTATGTGTGCAAGGGCGTTTCACAGTCGGGGTGTTGCTGCGATCGTGGGGGTGGACACGGATGGTTGGCGAGGTTGGGGGCGGCATGGGTTGGAACCTCAGGTGGGCGGTGGCGGGGCTGGTGACGACGGCGGCTCTCGCCGTGCCGGTGTGGCTGGGCGGAGCGGTGGTGCTGCCGCCGCTGGTGGAGGATCCCGCGATCCGCTGGCCGCTGGCCTCCGCGCTGGGTACGGCACTGGCGGCTTCGTGGGGTTACGGCTTCGCCACCCGGGGCCGGCCAACGACCGGGCAGGCGCCGTCCAGTCCGTCGGTGCAGGCCACGGCTGAGCGCGCCGTCGCCATCGGCGGGAACATCTCCGGGTCTCTCTCCACTGGCGACCAGCCCGGAAGCAGGCACTCGTGAAGTGGCCCTTCCGGCGCCGCGCGGCACAGCCGGAGCCGCCCGCCCCCGTACTGACCGGGGACCACCCCGACACCCTGATCTCCCGCAACAACCTCGCCGGCGCCTACGAGTCGGCGCGGGACCTGGGCCGGGCCATCCCGCTGTACGAGCAGACCCTCACCGACTCCGAGCAGGTGCTGGGCGGGGACCACCCCACCACCCTGGCCTCCCGCAACAACCTCGCCGTGGCCTACAAGTTGGTGGGGGACCTGGACCGGGCCATTCCGCTGTACGAGCAGACCCTCACCGACTCCGAGCAGGTGCTGGGCGGGGACCACCCCACCACCCTGACCTTCCGCAGCAACCTCGCCGTCGCCTACCAGGTGGCGGGGGACCTGGACCGGGCCATCCCGCTGTACGAGCAGACCCTCACCGGCAGGGTCCGCGTGCTGGGCGGGGGCCACCCCTCCACCCTGGCCTCCCGCGACAACCTCGCCGTCGCCTACGAGTCGGCGGGGGACCCGGAGAAGGCCATTCCGCTGTACGAGCAGACCCTCACCGACTCCGAGCGGGTGCTGGGCGGGGACCACCCCGACACCCTGACCTCCCGCAGCAACCTCGCCGGCGCCTACGCGTCGACGGGAGACCTGGACCGCGCCATCCCCCTGCACGAGCAGACCCTCACCGACCGGGTCCGTGTGCTGGGCGGGGACCACCCCGACACCCTGACCTCCCGCAGCAACCTCGCCGGCGCCTACGCGTCGGCGGGAGACCTGGACCGCGCCATCCCCCTGTACGAACAGACCCTCACCGATTCCGAGCGGGTGCTGGGCGGGGACCACCCGTTGACGGGAGTGGTCCGAAGCAATCTCGCCTTTGCCGTCGCCGAACGCGATGGCGGTGAGCCCGGGCATCCTTGACCCATGCCCAACTGGCGCGCCACGCCGATGAACTGGGCATCGGGGCTGGTGGTTGCCGCCCGTATCTGAGGGTCTATCGTGCCTTCATGCCCAGTGATCTGATTCGCATCGTTTCCCGCGATTCGCCGATGGCGCTCGCCCAGGTGGAGCGTGTCCGCGCCGAACTGGCCACGCTCCACCCGGACGTGACGACCACCGTCCTGCCGGTCAAGACGACGGGCGACCGCTGGATGGGCGACCTCTCCCAGGTGGAGGGGAAGGGAGCGTTCACCAAGGAGGTGGACGCCGCGCTCCTCGCCGGTGAGGCCGACCTCGCGGTGCACTGCGTCAAGGACGTCCCCGCCGACCGGCCGCTCCCGGCCGGGACCACGTTCGCCGCCTTCCTCAAGCGCGACGACATCCGGGACGCCCTGATCCACCCCGGCGGCCTCACCCTCGACGAACTGCCCGCTGGCACGCGGATCGGCACCTCCTCCGTACGACGGATCGCTCAGCTCGCCGCCTCCCACCCGCACCTGGAGTGCGTCCCGATCCGGGGCAACGCGAACAAGCGACTGGAGAAGCTGGCCGACGGCGACGCTGACGCGCTACTCCTGGCCGTCGCCGGCCTGGAGCGGATCGGCCGGAGCGACGTCATCACCGAAGTCTTGTCCACCGACGTGATGATGCCGCCGATCGGCGCCGGCGTCCTGGCGCTCCAGTGCCGTGAGGGCGACACGGACCTGATCGACCTGGTCAGCGACCTCGGTGACCGCAACGCCTACCGGGAGACCCAGGCGGAGCGGATGCTCCTCCACGTCCTCCAAGGGCACTGCAACTCCCCGATCGCCGGGTATGCGCGGGTCGAGCGCAGTGGGGAGCTGTCGCTGCGGGCCACCGTGTTCTCGCCGGACGGCAAGGTCATGCTCCACGCCCACGAGTGGGCGGGCCGTCTCGACCCAGCCACTCTCGGCACCTCCGTTGCCGTCGCCCTCCTCCGGCAGGGCGCCCGTGACGTGATCGACGGCATCCCGCACTAGGTTCCCGCAGGGGCGCGGGCGGCCGCTCCGGTCGGTGCCGCGCCCCCGCCGGTTCGCTGCCTGGTGCTAGGGCCTGTTGGGAAAGTGTTGGCCCCGGCCAGGAACGTCTGGCTCCGCCGTGCTGGTTGTCAGTGTGTTCTCGTAGGCTCTCGGCGGTCTGATCGAAGGGATTGCCATGGAAGACCCGACGGGTATCGCAGCGCTGGCCAGGATTCTTCCTCCGGATCTTGGTACTGACGAGGAGATCGACTGGGCGGCCACGGAGGCGCGGTGGGGCACGCGGTTCCCGCGGGACTACATGGCCTTCATGTCCGTGTGGGGTGCCGGTTCCTTCGAGGAAGTCTCCATCCTCATGCCCTTGCCGAAGGAGTACATCCAATGGGATCCCGGGACCTTCGAGGAGGAGACGGAGAACGCCCGCTACACCTGGGAGATGTTGGACGGTCAGGAAGGTCTCGACATCAACCCAGACCACATCCTCGCCTGGGGTGTCACCTCCGGCGCGGACATCCTGTGCTGGCTGACCACCGACCCCGACCCCGACCATTGGCCGGTCCTGGTCTGCGGTCGCCACACCCGTGAGGACTTCACCCTGTTCTCCTGCGGCATGGTCGAGTTCCTCCGCAAGCTGCTCCTGGACGAGTCCGACCCTTACCCGATCAGCATCGATCTCCGCGACGCCTCACCACGCTACGTGCACTGGGTCGAGCAGCAGCGTCGCTGGAAGGCGGGCTTGGACCGGTACTCCGGTGAACTGCGGTCCGCCAACCAGTAGGGCGCGCGGCCCTGCTGGTCACAGCCACTCATTGATGGCCGCGATCAGCACGATTGCGTGATATCGGACGGCGAGCTTGTCATACCTCGTGGCGACTGCGCGGTGGCGCTTCAGGCGGTTGATTCCGCACTCGACAGCGTGGCGCTCCTTGTAGTCGTCCTTGTCGAATTTCGGCGGGCGGCCGCCCCGGGAACCGAGCTTCTTGCGGTTGCGGACCTGGTCGGCCTTCTCCGGGATGGTGCATCGCACACCTCGTTTGCGCAGGTAGGCGCGGTTCGCGCGGGAGCCGTACGCCTTGTCCGCGCGAACCCTGTCCGGTTTCGTGCGTGGTCGGCCCGGTCCGGTTCGGGGCACCCGGATACCGTCCAGGACCAGCTGGAACTGGGGGCTGTCGTGTCGCTGGCCGGCGGTGACGAGCAGGGACAGTGGTTTCTGTCCCTGCTCGACCGCCAGATGCAGCTTGGTCGTCAGGCCGCCGCGCGAGCGCCCGATGGCGTGGTCGTCGGGCTCGGTGTCGATGCCTCCGGGAGGCTCCTTCTGCAGGTCCCCTCTTTTGCGTGCTCCGGCGGCGTGCTGGTGGGCCCGAGAGATTGTGGAGTCCACGCTGACGTCCCATGTGATCAGACCTTGTGCGTCGGCTTCAGCCTGCAGCTTCTCGAAGATCCGATTCCAGGTGCCGTTGCGCTGCCATCGCCGGAACAGGTCATAGGCTCGGTCCCATGGTCCGTAGCGCTCAGGGAGATCCCGCCACGGCGCCCCAGTCCTGGTCCGCCACCGTATGCCGTCGATCAGCTGCCGATGTGTCCAAGTCCGAGGGCGGCCGGGCTTCTTTCCCACCGGCAGCAACGGCTCCAGACGCTCCCACTGGTCGCCCGTCAGATCACCACGTCCCACGGCTGGGGATCATCCCCGACCTTGATCAACTTTCGCAACAGGCCCTAGTGCGCGGTAGCGGGCCACAGCACCTTGTCGGTGTCTATGTCCACGACCGAGACCCACTCGGCTGCGGAGACGGCCCCCTCGACCACGTGCCAGTGCTTGCTGCCGAGATTCCGATCGTTGACGTAGGAAGGATCGTCGGGAGTCCAGACCGGCACGCCGAGCGACTGAAATGCGTTCGGAGGCACGTTGACCTCTGCCCAGCCGAACCAGTGATGGGCCTCGGCCTCGGGTATCCGCAGCTCAAAACGGATGGTCCGGCCGTCTCGGAAGCCCCACGGAAGATCCTCCGGGTCCGTCGACTCCATCATGTGCACCGTCATCGGCGCAGACCCGTCCCTCGGCCATCGGGGCTCAAGGGCCCCCGCGGCGAGGATCTGCTCCCAGGACTCGGGCTTCGTGAAGTGGTACAGGGTTCGAGTCATTGGATCACCGTAGCGACGTCACCCCGGCCGTCGGGCATACCTTGAGCCATCGCGCGCTCCCTCGTATGGATGCTCGTTGGGCCACCTGGTGAACCGGCGGGCCGGTGCAACCGTTGGCGGGGCATGAAGATCGATGATCAGCACATCGCCGAACCGGGACTCGTCGTCCTCGACGTCACCGCAGCAGACGAGGACACCCTGCGCACCGTAATGGACAGCCTCCAGCAGCAATGGGCGACCTCCGGGATTACCTCAGTGCGGCGCACGCCGGGTGAGCAAGGGGTCACGGCCCGGATCTACGCGGACGTACGCCGCCACCCCTCCCCAGCCGGAACCTGAGGCACCCTGGATGCATGGACAGAGCGCCGATAGTCGTCCACCGCCCTTCCCCCACCGGGGGTAGGCGAGTGACCGTGGGCGACGAGATCCTCGGCACTGGCGCACAGCGACCAGGACATCATGGAGTTCCTACGGCGGGCCGGCCTACCTGACTCCGAGCTCCGAGCACCTGCTCGATGACCCCGCGTGGGTCGAATGGCGAGGAGGCGGCGCGCACCACTACGAGGCGGCTTGAGCTCGCCAAGTAGGCGCCCACCTGATCCGGTACGCCCCGCCCGGGTTCCACCGCCGGACGGGGCGCACAAGGTCCGAGTAGCAGCAGCATGGACGGGTCCGAAGCTAGCTCCCGGGTCAGACAGCGGCAGGAACCGGGCGCCAGTCAGACGGTCGCCCTCTTGGGCTTCAGCTTGCTGCGGACCTTGGCGAGACAGGCCACGTAGAGCGGTTCCCACCATGGCCGTACCTCTGGCAGGGGCGCGGCACCTTCAGCAGTCCCGGACCCGCAGGCCCTACATGCATAACCTCATGCAAACGGGCCGACGAGACACCTATCCTGCTCTGTTCACCACCAGAGAGGTGCCCCGACATGACCGGCCTGACAGAACCCCTCGACGACGCCCAACAGTTCGTGATCGATCTCCTGTGGTCGACCTTCGCCGAACACCAGCAGTTCCCGACGTACTTCTACGTCAACTACCGGATGCGCCAGCAGGGCCACGACACAGTGGCCGTACTCAACAGCTTCCCCGCTGCAGGCGCTGTCCTGACCCACAAGTACCGGGCAGTCCGATGGTGGGGCGCAGACCACAACCCTGACGACTCGGGACCGGTCTCTCTCACGCTCGGCGGACTCCACCACGTCCGCGACGATCCGGCCGCAGAGGTGATCGGCCTCGGTTTGCTGGCCTTGATGCGGGACATATCCCGGGCCCAGGAGGCGATCCTGAGCTCACCATTCAACGTTCCCGACATCTCCGTCAGCTTGGACGACTCCGTGAAGGAGATCGACGGAGCGCAGGACTACCTTCCGCACATGGGGGTGATCGCCGACCACGAATGGCCCGGCATGCGATTCGACAAGCACAACCGCCGGGGGCGCCTGGGCATGCTCATCAACCCCACATTTCATAGCCTTTCAGGCTATCTGGACGCAGTGACCGCCGCCTTGGCCCCGCCTGCACCGGTGGACGAGCTGCCCTTCACTGAACCGCGCGCTCTGCTGCGCGCCCTGAACTACCTCGACGTCACCAGCGAACTGATCCTCGGCCGCCCGCTCGTCTCCCGGCCTCCGATGGAGCGCTCCAGTCTCCTGGCTCTTGATGCTGACGATGAAGCCATGTTCCAGGCTGGCCTCGTCGTCCTCACGGACATCCTCCGCGATCTCCAGGTACCTGGCGGGACGCCCAGCAGCGGCCTTAGCCGTCTCGCAGGCCACCTCGCCCAGCGCCTGCCGGCCATCAACCAGCCCGTGATTCAGCAGACGGTGGAACTTCTCGATCAGATCCGGGTCCTTCGGAACTCCGCCGTCCACCCCAAGCCGTCGCTCAGGCTCCTTGCAGCGCACCAGGCTCTTGGCCTGCCCTTCCCCGTCCGCGACTTCACTGCGGCCTGGGACAGTGTTCGGGCGCACGCCGAGCGCGCGATCAACCGCCTACAGGAAGAAATCCAGGCCGCCCGCCCCTCGGAGTCGTAAGGGCGGGCGGAGATCAAGACGCCCCATGAGGCCGTGGCGGGGCTTGCCCCGGCTCCTCCTCGTCGGGACAGAGACGGGAAAGCCTGCGATTGGCGAGGTCCACGGCATCCCGCAGCGACCCGCCCGAGTTGGGATACAGCTCGTGCTCGAACCGGGTAAGCCGCTCCTCCATGCCGGACATCCGCTCCATCACGCCCGGCCGAGCAGGAACCCCCGGCCGCTCCGGCTCGCCCGCCCAGTCGTCCATGAAGTTGTTGAACTTCCGGCCGAGATGGAGCAGCGCGCGCAGTCCTCGCCAGCCCACTGCGAGCAGGCCGGCGAGGACAGACACCACGCCGCCCCAGACAAGCGCGGTGTCCAGGGCAGGGATGCCGGTCTCGATGCTCACCGGTCGAGGTCCGGGCGCGGCGTGTGCCTCACGGCCCAGCCGGACACGAACGTGACCGCAGTCGGGACGAGCGCGAGGACGAACGGGGCCAGCGCGTCCGGCATCGGGGCGAGCAGGCGCGCATTGTCCTGGACGGCGGCGAGGACAGCGAGGACACTGGTCGATCCGAGGTAGGCCGCGGCCGATGCCCAGGTGACCTTCTTCTCTACGGGGACAGTCGTCATGATCAGGGTCCTTTCAGGCGGTGACGGTGAAGGTGTGCTTGGCGGCGAGGCGGGTGAGGCTGGTCCGGCCGGGGATACCGTCGGCCGGCTGACCCGGTGACCGGCCCTTGTACCCCAGGCGCTCCTGCCACCGGCTGTATGCGGTGACCGTCTCCCAGCCGTAATGCCCGTCGCCGTACCGCTTGGACAGCAGCCCCTCGTCCACAAGGGCGGTCTCCACGACGCGCACCCCGGCGTAGGACACCGGCGTACCCGCCTTGTAGCGGTCTGCCAGGGCCGCGGCGACGAGGAGGGACAGGTCCACCACGGGACGCTGCGGGGCCGGCAGAGGTCCAGGCACGGCCACGCCGAGACGGCCGGCGACCCGCTCCCGCATGTCGTCCATGCCGAACCCGAGGGGGTCCGGCTTCCCGGGCTGCCACTCCCGGTGACCGAGGACCGAACCCGCCCCCCAGTCGTGGAACCGGCACAGCGCGGCGGACGCCCGCTCGATCGCGTCCAGTTGGACATCCGGCCACGGGTCCTCGCCGTCGCCGAAGTTCTCGCACTCGAACCCGTAGAACGCGCGGTTGCCGTCGACCGTGGCCTCGTCGTCCTTCGGCAGGCGTGTCTCCGCGATGACCGCCCGCAGGACGTCTGGGTCGCCGAGCCCGGCGTGATTCGCGCGGCCGTGGCCCACCAAGTGGACCGTGCCGTCCTTCGCGATGACCCCATGGCACAGCGGCCCCGGCAGACCGGCGTACCCGTCCCGGCACATGGCCACGGTGTGCGCGGTGCCCCGGGTCACGGTGTGGTGGATCATCACGCCGTGGACCTCGCCCCACGGCCCCATGTGGTTCCGGGACCTGCCACGCCAGGCCCCGACCTCCACGACGTTCAGGCCCTCGCCGCGCAGCGCGCGAAGGAGCTGGTCCACTCCGATCGGCGGGGCCATCAGACCCGCTCCGGCCAGTGCCAGGACCCGCCGAGCATCCCGGCCGCGTCCGCGTGCACGGAGCCGCCGACCGCGAGTGGGTGGAAGAACTGCCCGGTGGGGTTGAACACGGCCAGGCCGACGCGGCCGGTGTCCTCCTGGTCGACCTCGGTCACGATCGCGGCCCGGCACGCGGGCGGGAACTGCTGGGAGCCGTCGCTGCGCAGCGGGGTGCCGTGCGAGACGTAGTGGACGATCCGGCCGACGGCCGCGGTGGGTTGAGACATGGGCACCTCCAAGGGAGCGGAACAGACGTGTCCGGACACTGTTCGGACACCGGTTGTGGACATGTCCGGACAGCCGTCCGGGCTCCGAGGCGTAGGGCTGTGACCTGGGCGGACACTGTCCGGACACGGTCTGTCCGGGGCGGATAGCTGCCCTCGCCCGAGGGGTGGGTGTCCGGGTCATCCGTACAGCTCCACGATCACGATTCCGCGCTCCCCGGCGCGGCCGGCCTGGGCTGCACCGTTCGCGGAGATCGACCCTCCGCCCCCGCCGCCGTAGCCGCGCGGCACGTTGCCGACGCCGGCCGACGCCCGGGAGGCGCCACCGTGACCCATCTGGGAGTCGCCGCCCGCGCCGCCGATCCCGGCACTGGCGCTCAACCGGATGGCGCCCTCGCCGCCCCCGCCGCCGATGGCCCAGTCACCCGTACCGGCAGCAGGGCCTGGGGTGCCGTTGGCGGTCGTCGCCGTGGTGCCCGTCGCCATCTGCGCGGGCCCGCCGGGGCCGCCGAGGGCGGTCGCGTGCGCCCCGAAGCTAGAGTTGCCCCCGTTGCCTCCGGCTCCGTTGTTTGAGGCCCCTGCCGCGCCCCCGGCCCCCACGGTCACGGTCTCCGGAGCGGCGAGCGCGGCCACGTCGATCAGGGACTCCGCGTACCCGCCGCCCGCACCGCCGGCCCGCCAAATGGACTGGGCGGCCGCGGCCGAGGCGCCGGCCGACCCGCCGCCCCCGGCCTGGACGCGCACCTTCACCCGGGCCAGCCACGGATACAGCGACTTGTCGAACTGGAACGTCCCGGCCGTATTGAAGATCAGGGTCTCCCGCAGCCCCATAGTCCCGGGCTTGAGGCAGATGTCGCCGTCGGCGTTGGTCTCGAAGTATTCGTCACACAGCGCCAGCGGACCGGACGCGCCGCCGAAGGTGAACACCCCGTCGTCGCTGCCGAAGGTCGTGGCGTTCGCCGGATCCGTCGACAGGTTCACGCTGATCGTTCCCGTGCCCGCGTCGTACGTGATCCCCGGCCCGGCCTGGAGAAGCTGCTCCAGGTCGACGCTCACCACGAACGGATCGTTCGCGGACCCGTTGCCCGAGACGTTGATCGCCCCGGAACCGCTCATCGCGCAGGAGCAACCCCCCTGGCATCCACACCGAGCCATGCCTATCCCTGCCTCTCCTGCGTTTCGCTCTGCTCTCCGGGGCTCTCGTCATCACAGCCGCATTCGACCGCGCACCCGCACGGCAGGATCGGCCGCGCCTGCTGCCCCGGCGGGGCCGTGAGATCGATGTCGTACCGCTGGCCGTTGACCCAGCCGATCCCGGCCGGGAACGCCAGCACCCCGGCGCTGGCCTGCGCCGCTCGTCCCAGCGCCCGCTGGGCCGACGTGCCTGCGCGGAGCGGCTGCTGGACCGCGCGCTGTCCTGGAAGTGGGCTCATGGGGGGTCTCCTACGAACGGGTCGCCGATCGGAACGAGGGAGATGCCCACGTTCTCGCCGCTGTCGCCCCAGTCCACGTCGACGTCGGACAGGCGGTAGGGCTGGCTGACGTTCATGCACATGCCGGTCGCGGCGACGTCCACGCGGACGCCGGCGACGAGCTGCCGCATCGAGATCGGGGCGGTCGTCGCCAGACCGGCCCCGTCGGGGATGCGGATGCCGGTGGGCACCGGGTTCCGTCCGGCGTACGAGGCGCGGGCGATCTGCCACAGGTCGTACGCGGACAGGCCCTCAGCGGTCGAGCGGATCAGGGTGTCCAGCCGCCCGTACACCGAGCTGACGACGCCGGAGACGCCGAACTGGCCGCCTGTGATGTCCTGGTCGTCCTGGTTGGTGACCCACACCAGCGAGGCCGCGTTCGTGCCATCCCGGACGATCTCGATGTCCCCGGCGAACGCGTCCAGCGTCAGCCGCGCCTGCGGGCGGTCGGCGGTCGTCTGCGGCCGTCCCAGGATCAACGAGCGGCCGACCGTCGTGTACTCCAGCCCGCGGGGCACCAGCTCGTCGTCCAGGATGCGCAGGATCGGCACGATCCAGATCTCGTTGTTGAGACTGCCGTCCTTCTCGAACCTGGCGTCCACGGTGTCGTCGTCGCGGACGATGTAGTCCAGCATCACCGGCCAGTCCGGCTGGGACGCGAACAGGCCGGCCTCCAGGTTCAGCCGGATGATCGTCTCCGCGATCTCCTGCACCGGACCGACGTGCATCGGGTCGGCCTGGTTGGTCGACAGGTACCGCAGCAGCGTCGTGTTGTTCGTCCGCGCCAGCCACTCGGTGACGTCCCGCGCCTCGATCAGGAACCGCGTCCGGTTCTCCGTCGACCGGATGATGGGCCCCTGCCACACCAGCTCGCTGTCCCGGTAGATCGACAGCTCGTGCGCGTACGGCTCGATCTGCCCGAGCTGCCCGCAGCAGCTCGCCCCCGCCATGCCCTTGGCGATCGTGATCGACGCCTCCGACGTGTCGTTGACCGTGCGGTTCCACTTCACCGACGTCAGCGCGCTCACGGTCGGCGAGGTGAACGGCAACGAGCCGCCCCGCCAGTGGATGACGGCCCGGTACTCCTGGGCGCAGCCGAGGACAGCCATCAGCCCACGTCCGATCGGGGAACGAGGAGGACCCGGGCGCGGGCGTCGGCGGCCGTCGTCGCGGCCGTCGACAGGATCTCGATGCACACGCCGGCCGGGCACGAGAACACCGGCCACTCGAAGGCGGCACCGAGAGGCCCGTACAGGATCGGCGAACTCGTCGCCGACCCGGACACCCCCGACGGGCAGTCGACCTCAGCAACCTGCGTACGGCCGTCCACGGTCAGCCTCGCCCCCGCGGGCAGGTACGGGATCTGGATGTCCGTACAGGCCGAACACGGGTCGGCCAGCTCCGAGCAGTCCGTGCCCAGCGGATTCGCCCAGAACCGCACGATCAGCCGGCGCAGCGCCGTCCCGCCGGTCTCCAGCTCCAGGACGGGCACCGCCTCCAGCCACTCCGGCTGATCGACCGGGGACACGGCGACGACCGACCGGCGGAACTGGGCAACACCCGTCGGGTAGCAGGGGTCGACCGGCACCGGCGCCCGGATCGGCAGCGGCGGAGGCGGACACAGCGGGTCCTCCAGGCACGGAGTCGCCTCGGCGCAGTCGCCGTAGATCTCGTCCGGGTCGAACGTCACCAGGTCGCCGTCGGCCAGGTCTACCCAGTCCGTCAGGGTCGTCAGCGGCTCCCGGTAGATCCACGGCACCGACGCGGCCAGCGTCCACGTGACCTCGCCGATGATGCCCTCGGGCAGGTGGCGCACCGCCGTGAGCTGCGGGCCGGACATGAGGCCCACCCCGTACAGGTGCCGCAGCTCCGCCGTGCCGTCGCCGGTCGGGCAGCAGGCGAAGACGCCCAGCTCCTCGCCGTTGCAGCTCCCCTCACACGGGGCGCCCTGCAAGGCCGCCGACAGCCACTCCAGCGCGTACGACAGGGCGCACTCATCGAGGACCAGGAGCAGCGCCGTGTACGTGATCTCGCGGTGCGAGCGGCGGGCCACACCGAGCGCCGCGCCGTCGCCGACGAGCTGCACCGCGTCGCGGGTGAGCGTCGACTGCGAGAAGCCGATGGCGTCCAGGCCCATGACGCCGAGGAACCGCGCCGACTCCGGGACGGCCGGGTCGTACCAAGGCGCCGGGTCCGACACCGGGTCGACGTACTCCAAGTCGTTCAGGACCGTCGCCAGGTCCGGGCACGGGTCACACCCCGTCAGCAGGCAGTGCTCGGCCGCGTAGACCGATGCCCTGGCGGAGTTGACGATCTCCGTACACCCGAAGTCGGCGTAATCGCTGATCACGTCACACCCCTGCCGCTCGTGCCATTTGCCCGTACAGGTACTCGGCTAGGACCCGCGAGTCCTGCGCCGGCGTCGAGATGTTCCAGTTGTGCGTTACGTGCCGGTCTCCGGCGACGGTCGCGGACCGGCCCCCGCTGTCGATCGCTCCACGGCGGGCCAGGAGGTCGAGCAGGCCGGACTTCTGGGCGAGTTCGACGGTCCGGGCCGGCCGGGTGAGGGGCAGGACGACCTCCTTGCCCGCCTCGCCGATCAGGGCGGCCGTCGGCTGCGTGACGATGCCGCCGTTGGCGAAGGGGAGCAGGTTCCGCACCGACGACGGCAACCCGCTCTTGATCTTCGAGACGATGCGGGCGCCGATGTTCCCCAGGCTGCTGACGATCCGGCCGGGCAGCGTCGAGAACAGGCTGACCACGCTGGAGATCAGCGAGCTCACGGCGGACCGGGCGGAGCCGACCGCGCTGCGGAACGCCCCGGCGATCCGCGAGCCGATCGAGCGGAGCGCGGAGGCGATCCGGCCGGGTAGGCCCGAGAAGAAGCTGACCACCGACGAGCCGAGCGACCGGGCCGCCGACAGGGCGGAGGAGCCGGCCGAGGTGAACATCGCCCGCACCCGGCCCGGCAGCGCGGCCAGGGCGGACGCCACCCGGCCGGGGAGCTGGGAGAAGAACGAGGCCGCCTGCGACAGGAACGAGGTGATCGCCGCGCGCGCCGAGTTGAAGGCGTTCCGGAAGGCCGTGAGGATCCGGGAGCCCAGCGACGCCAGCGCCCGGTAGACCCGCCCTGGCAGCTCGGTGAAGATGAAGATCACGGCCGCTACGGCGGTGAGCAGCGCGATGCCGACGGCCGCGACCGCGTTCACGAACAGGTCGACTAGCAGGCCGGGCAGCGCGGCCAGCCCGGCGAGGATCCGGCCCGGCAGCAGCACGAAGAAGTTGATCACCGCGTTGAAGCCGGTGGTCAGGGCGGTGCCGAGGGTCGTGAACAGCGATGAGAAGAAGCCGGTCACCGTCGACGCCAGCGTGGTCAGTGCGCCGGTGATCCGGCCGGGCAGGCCGACGACGAACGTGATCGCCGAGGCCAGTCCGGCAATCAGCCCCCCGAGGACGCCGACCACGGCCTGGATCACCGGGACGACCGCGTTGATCGTCAGCCAGGAGACGAACCCGGCCACGATGGCCAGCAGCGGGGCCGACATCCGAATGAACAGGGCGTTCAGCGGCGCCATTACCCCGACGAGCTGGACGATCGGAGGCAGGAGCGGCAGGAGCGCCTGCACCACGGCGTTGAAGGCCGCGGTGATCGGCGGCAGGACGGGCAGCAGCGCGTCGACCAGCGCCTGGATCACCGGGACCAAGGCGGCTGCCACCTGGGCGAGGACGCCCGCCAAGGACGACAGCAGCGGGGACAGGCCCCGGACCAGCTCGGCGACCGCCTGCCCGATCCCAGTCGCCAGCGGGGTCAGCGCGCCGACCAGGGCGACGAACGCCGCGGTGATCGGCGGCAGGATCGGCATCAGCGCGCCGACCAGAGCGGTAATAGTCGGGGCGAAGGCCGCAGCTAGGGCGGACAGGACTGGGGCCAGTGCCGTGGCGACGACGTTGACCAACTGGCCGACCAGCGGCAGCAGTGGGGCCAGCGCGTTGATCACCGCAGCGATCGACGCACCGAGCGGGCCGAGGCTCGGGCCGATCGCGGCGAAGGCACCGGCGAGCGCACCCGCGACGGACTGGAGGCTGGGCGCGATGGCGGCCAGCGCGGGGCCGAGCGCGCTGACCAGGCCGACGATCGCCGGGCCGAGGGTGGAGAAGACGGGGCCGAGGGCGGGCGCGATGGCACCGACCTGGGTGACCGCCGCGGCGAGGATCGGGCCGAGCTGCGCCGCGATCGTGGCGACCGTCTGGAACAGGCCAGTGATCGCCGTCTGGCCCTGGGCCGAGTTGACGAACGCCGCGAACGAGCGGGTGATCTCCTGGATGTTGCCGAGGAGCCCGCCGCCGGACACCTGTGCGGCGTTGAAGACGCCGGACAGGATCGAGCCGACGTTCCCGATAATGTCGCCGAGCTGCGCGAAGACGTTCAGCGCCTGGTCGACCCAGCGCACCGCGTCGCCGCCGGACGCGATCCGCTGGAGGAACAGCCCGAACCGTTCACCGACGCCCGCGATCCCCGACGCCAGCTCGGCGCCGAACCGGTCGCTGATGACGGCCGCGACCTGGAGGAAGCCCGCGGTGAGCTTGTTCGTCGTCTGCGCCAGGCCGCCGACGGCCGCTTCCGCGCCGCCGAGGATGCTCTTGACGTTGGCGACGCCCTTCGCGCCCTGGAGGTAGCCGGTGACCCCCAGCGCCGCCCGCCCCCAGGCCGCCGCGATGCCGGTCAGGCCCGACTGGAGCGGCCCACGCAGCGCCGACGCGACCTTGGTGATCTCCCCCTCAAGCTGGGAGAAGAAAGCTTCCTGGACGCTCTCGCGCAGGGCCTCGAAAGCCGGCTCGAGCGCCCGGACTTCCCGCGCGGCCGACTGCGCCGCCGGAGACAGGTCCTCCAGGGACTTCTGGAACTCCTCGGCGGTCCCTGTCAGCGCCGCACCGAACGCGTCCTGGACGCCGGACAGGGCCAGCTTCAGCGCGCCGAGCGCGGCCTGGACGCCGAGGGCGACCGCCGGGTAGGCGGCGAGGATGCCGACCGCCGGGGCGAGAGCCGCCGCCAGGCCGATGAAGCCCTGCGCGGCGCCCGCCGCGGCGATGCCGATCGCGCCGATCCGCAGCAGCCCGCCGAGCGCCCCCGCCGCCCGGCCGGCGATGCCGCCGAGGCCGGCCAGCGCCCGGGAGAGCCGGTTGGTGTCGACGTCGACGCCGACCGTGACGTCCGGCGCGTTGTGCGCCCGGATCCGCTCGTCCAGGCCATCGAGATCCGGGACAACCCGGATCGAGACCTCTTCGCCGGCGAGGAGCCCGCGGATGCGCTCCAGAAAACCCGTCAGGTCGGGGGCGACCGGCAGGTTGATGGACTCCAGCGACCGCAGGCCGGTGAGGAGCGCCGAGTCGAAGCGGCGCAGGTCCGGCAGGACGGTGACGCTGACGGCCGCACGATTCAGACCGCGCTGGACATTCCGGCGAATCGCATCGCCGACATTGCGGGTGCTGCGGTCCAGAGCCCGCTGAATGCGGATGCCCAAGTCCCGGGCGTCGGCGACCGCATCAGTCGAGTCCAGGACAATCCGGATGACCCCGGACCCGTAGTCCTCGTCCTCGGCCAAAGCAGAACCTCACGCGTGTGCGTAGATTCGCCTGGCCCAAAACCAACAGCGGTGCCCCCAGAGTAGCCGCTACGCCACCCTGGGGGCCGTGTCTCCTACCGCGTGAGCTGCTCGTCGACCAGCGACAGGACAAGCGGGAGCACGCGCGCCGGAAAGTACTCCTTGCCCCTCACCGACTTCTCGCCCGCGCCGCCGAGGGCCTCGAGAACCTGCCGCTCAAGGTCCGGCGCCACGGTGCCGGTGAGGCCGGTGTGGAGGCGGACAACTCGCGACAGCCCGTCACGCGCGTGGTCGGCGAGGCGCGGGCGCGGGTCGCCGGACGTGATGCCGAGCTTCACCGTCTCGTCGTCTTGCACGACGTAAAAGACGTCCCACACCTTGCCCCGGCAGAAACGGCAGATGCCCCCTCCCTGCTTGATGCTCGACGGCCACGGGTAGGTCACGTGCCCCGCGGCACACCGGACCTTGTGCGGGGCTAGGGCGCCCTTCCAGGCCGGTTCAAGGACCACGCCGCCCAGCTCCGCCACTCGGGCGCGGAACAGCGCCTCAACGGCCTTCGGGTCCCTGCCGGAGCACGTCCGGCACAGGCCGCCGTAGCGGCCAGCGTTGCCCGGGAAGATGTCGAACTCGTGGCCCTCGGCGCAGGCGATACAGACCGCGGTCGCGTTGTTCACCCACGCTCCGAGTACGACACCGCCCCGCTCCTCCACGCGCTCCCGGAACGCGGCCTCCGCCACCAGGGGTTCGAGACCGACACAGGTGCGGCAGATGCCGCCGCCCCTCTTCACCCCGGACGGGAGCGGAGTGCTCTCGTGGCCGAGGCCGCAGCGGATCCGGTGGGGCGTCTTGTTGCCCAGCCAGGTCGGTTCCAGGACCGTGCCGCCGAGTTCTTCAACCCGGGCCCGGAAGGCGGCCTCTGCCGTCCGTGGGTCCTGCCCGGCGCAGGCTCGGCAGAACCCGCGCCCTCGGGCGATGTCGTTCGGCCACGTCGTGCACTCGTGTCCGTTGCGGCAGCGGGTGCGGTGCGGCTTGTTGCTGCCGAGGTATTCGGGCTCCAGGAGCGTCGCGCCGAGTTCCGCCAGGCTCGCGCGGTACGCGGCCTCAGCGCGGTAGAACTTCGGGCTTCGCCGCTTCGTTGGTGGGTCAGGGGGTGCCGTAATCTCGGCCACTGGCTGGCCTCTTCTCTCTCAAGGGGTTCGGTCAGGACCACCGGTGTTCGAGCACTGGTGGTCCTACCTATATCGACTCCGGGGGATGCCGGATGGTTTCCCTCTTGAGAGTGAAAAAGCCCAGGTCGGAGGCCGTTTACCCGGCTCCGAGGCGGGCGTCTTCCGCAGCCAGACGGGCCATCATGTCCTGCACCTGGCTGCGGTTCATGGCGGTCCCGGCCGGCCGCTCCCGCCGAGCCGGAGCCTTCGAGCCCTTCGGCGGCGCGTACAGCTTCGCCCGGTTCCTGGACCGCTCGTTGTCATCCTCCGCGCTCGCGTCGATGGACGCCTCGGCGGCACTGAGCATGACCCTCAGCGGCCACGAGTGGACATCGACCCCCTGGAGCGCGAGCCCGCCCTCCCACTCGGTCCAGGACTCGATGATGCTGGCGCAGAGGCGCTGGACGACGTAGGAGGGCGCTGGCCGCCTCCGTACAGCTCGACTACCCACTCCAGCAGCTCGACCAGGACCCGGTCGGGCAGGCGCATCCCGGCGTCCACGACCTTGGCGTTCTTCTTCGTCTCGGCCGCCTCGCGGGCCTCGTCCGGGTCGAAGTGGCTGCTGACGACCTTCGCGCCGACCTTGACCTCCCAGCGGGCGAACTTCTCGGCGGACTCCGGCAGCATCAGCTTCGCCAGGAAGACGCGCAGCGCCTGGGTCGTGTCGCGGACCTGCGCCAGGTCCACGTTCGTCATGTCCGACAGGTCGATGCTCAGCCGCTTCGTCGTGTCCTGGAGGCTGGCATAGGTGTCCAGGAACTCGTCGCCCATGACCTCGGGCAGGAACTCCAAGGTGACGTCGCCGATCTCGGCTTCGTGGGGGCTCGTGTTGAGCGCGAACTGCTTCTTCACGGTGGTGGCCCTTCCGTCCTTCGCGTACGCCCGGCCCACAACCAGCGGCGTGTGCGGCCGTAAGGGTAGAGCACGCACGGAACCGCTCAACGGCCCTGACGTAGCGCTCTGGCCAAGAAGTTGTTCGCCCTGGTGCCCGGGTGCCGGACGTACGCGGCGAACACCTCCCGGCCCCGGACCACGAACCTCAGCGCCTTCTTCCTGCGAGGCCGGATGATGTGGGGCCGGGTGCCGTCGAGGACGAACCGTGTCGCCGGGTGGTCGCACACGATGACCCCCTGCAGACCCGTCGGCCCGCTCTCCACCTTCCACGAGATGTAGCGGCCCATCGTGCCGGGCGCCTCCCGCTCCGCGATCCGCGCCGTCCGCTGCGTCCGCTCCGCGAGCCGTCGGGCCACAACGCCGTTGCGCAGCCGCAGCGTCCGCGCGATCCGGCCCGGGTCGATCCTCACCTCAACGGGCATGGCAGCCTCCTACGGGCGCAGCAGGGCGTACTTTTCGCCCGCGCCGTTCGTCTCGACCTCGGGCGTCTCGACCGGCGACGGGCTGATGTCGGAGTAGTCGTAGGCCCGGACCTCCAGGTCGCCGTGCTCCTCCCACATCCGGTGAAGACGGGCGATCAACTTGCTGATCTTCACAGTGACTCCTCGCCGGGGCACACGCCGCAGCCGGGCAGGGCCACCGTCGCGCGCTGCTCCAGGCCGACGCAACCGCCTTCCGGCCCGACCGTCCGCTGAACGCCCATCACGAACCGGCGCCCGCGCCGCCTCTGCTCCGTCCCGGGCAGGCAGCACAGCAGCGCGTTGTAGACCGTGACCATGTCGACATGCAGGGCCTGCGCCGCCGCCGACAGCTCGGCGCACGACGGGGGACAGCCCTGCTCGTTGAAGGTGGGCGCGCACCGCAGCAGCGTGACCACGACCTCCAGCGCAGTGACCGAAGGCGGGACACAGCCGCGCACGCCCTGCACGATCCGCGCCTCGCCGGGGAACTCCAGGTCGCTCGAAGGGTAGATGCGGGCTACCGACACGGTGAGCTGCCCGCCGGCCGCCTCGTCGCTGCACGGGTCGTCGCACGCGTCCCACGCCGGCTGTCCGGGCACGACGCAGGTCCGGCACGAGGGACAGCCGGGCTGCCCGTCGACCAGGGCCGCGGTCTGGTCGAGCGCGACGCACACGCAGCCGAGGACCGCTTCCGTCAGCTCGTGGATCGCCAGCGGAGTCAGGGCCACGTCGTCACCCTCGGCCTCTTGTAGTCGGGGCTGTAGACCCTGCTCGGGCTGGTCAGCCGATACGGGTTGACCATGGCCAGCCACATGTCCGTCAGAGGCAGCCCGGTCCGGCCCTCGCTGTAGATCAGCGTGGGGTCCGGCATCTCCATCTCGACGCCCTGACGGACCAGACGCGTCAGGTTCCGGTTCGACTTGCAGCCGCACGAGCCGCTGGGCGAGCAGCCCTTGAGGAGGTGGCAGGTCAGCTCGGACACGGCGGCGATCGCCGCGTCGTCGAGCGGCAGCCCCCACCGGTATGTGACCGTGAACGTGCCCGGCCAGCCCGATGGTTCGGCCATGTCCTGGCAGTCCGGCCAGCACTCGCCGTCGGTGCGGACGAGCTTGCCGGGGGCGTCGACCCGGTACTGCTCGGGGAGCAGGACCTCGCCGCCGACGTCCACCTCGACGACGTCGTACACCGGGCCGGACAGGTACACCTCGCACAGCTCCGAGCACGAGCAGTCGGACTTGCAGCCGCATGCCGTTGAGGCGTTGCGCCACTGGCCGTCGGCTCCGATGTACGGGATCCACGGACCGGTGCCCACGCCGGCCTGGAAGCTGGTCACCGTGCCGTCGAGGCACGAGCGACGGCACGGCCGCACGGTGACCGGGCACGGCCCCCAGCGGCGCCCGGACAGGCCCCACAGGATGGTCGAAGCCACGCGCGCCCACCGGTCGACCTGTTCCTGCTCCATCCCCTCAGGGATCTCGCAGCACAGGTCGACGGGCCACGCGTCACACGGCCCGACTTGGATCGGCATCAGCGCCTCCCGGTCTCGTAGCGGCACGGCGTCGGGAAGGCGCGGCGGATGAACTGGCCGACGTGCCCGGTCGCGAAGCTGTCGGGCATCGTCGACAGGAACGGGGACTCCGGCCCGAAGCCGCGGGGGGCCCGGTGGAGGATCTTCACGTCCTGGACCTCCTCGCCGCCGAGGCCGGCGAGATTGCCGTACAGCGATCGCTTGTGGACCGCGTCCAGGTGCCGGCCAGCGTCGAGCGCGGCCAGCATCGCCGTCTTCTCCACAAGCAGCGGGACGTGCAGCTCGTACGACAGCGGATCGTCATGTCCGAGGCTGGCGAGGAGGTCTCGTGTCTCGCGCATTCCCCGGAGGTACGGCCCGGAGCGGCGGGCGGCGTAGTACGCCTCCACCTGCCGCACCGGCCCCCGGTGCAGCACCGGCATGCCGTCCGGCTGCGGGTGCATCACGAAGAAGTCGTCGTTGCACAGCACGACGGTGTCCGAGACCTCGGGGTGCTCGCATGCCGCCCGCATGGCCGTGGTCGTGTTCTGGTACTTCGTGCCGCTCTGCGCGGTGGGGATGTGCCGGACGCCGTCGAGCCACGGCAGGCGGTGCCCGATCACCCATACCTGGCCGTGCGGGAGGTGAGCCGCCCACGAGCGCAGCGCGTATCGCAGCTGCTCGTTGGCGGCCCCCTCGCGGACGGGCACGACGATGTCCGGCGCTCCCATCAGGACGCCAGGCAGAGGTCGCCGAGCACCGGCGTGTACTCGCCGAGCGGCTCGGGGGGCTGCACGGTCGTTTCGAACGTCCTGCGGTGGCAGGCCGAGCCGAGCGGGGTGAGGAGCGTCCCGGGCGTGCCGGCCGCGTCGATCGGCATGACGTCGTACGGGCCGACGCCCCAGCCGCCACCGGCACGGGTCGAACCGGACAGGGTCAGGGACGCCGCCTCGCTGCCGACCTCGAGGTCGCCGAGCATGCCGTTGGTGACCCACGGCATCAGGAAGTAGATCCATGCGCCTTCGCCCGCGCCCGTGGCCGCACAGGCGTCGCCGCCCAGGACTTCGGCCCACAGCTCCAGCGCGAAACCAGAGTTGCAGCGGATCGAGCAGTCGTCGTAACCGATCGCCTTGCCGTCCCACCCGTACACGACCGGGTTGCCGGTGGTGATCTCGATCAGCTCGGGGCTGACCTCAAAGAAGTTGAGCTCGATGTCGTAGCCCTTGAAGGCGGGGCAGCCCTTCTTGAAGCCGCAGATGCGGCCGTTTGCGGCCTTGTACTCGACGTCCTCGCCCTCGTCCACGTTGGCGCTCATCGAGAGGTTGGCGAAGCAGTCGAAGACGTAGCCGTTGTCCTCGCCGCAGACGGGACGGCCACAGCCGTCGACCCTCGTGACCCGGATGACGTCGGCGTTTGCGATCAGTGGCACTGCGGCCTCCAACATGAGTTGGTCGGCCCGGCCCAGAACCAGCGGCGCTCACACCCAGCATAGCCGCGCAGAGCCCGCCAGAACCGGGCGTAGCAGCGCGGTACCGCCGGGGAAGGGCCCGCCGGTACCGCGCCAGTCACACGGCAGTCGGCGGGATCTCGGGTCCGGGTGCCCCATTGCTGGCGATGAACTCCTCCGCTCGCGCGTCGGCGGCGGCCCTGCCCTCGGCGATCCGGGCCTCGTACTCCTCGGCCGTCACCTCGGCCCACCCGTCGGGGACGGACGAGGCGCCGAGGGGGCCGTCAGTGGTCTGCATGGCGGACGTGCCGTCCGGCGCGACGTAGTACTTCACGATGGTCTCCTCAGTTCTGGGTGGTGGTGTGGAGGTCGGCATCGGACAGCCACGAGTTGATCGTCAGGCTCCCGGCGACGACACGGACGGCCGGCCACATCACCAGCTGCATCGTGCTGCCGGCCGCGATGTTGTAGCCGGACTCGAACAGTGAGCCGCCGTCACGCTCACGACGTGCCACACCAGGGGCCGTGAGCAGGCCCCACATGGGCCGGACCTGCGCCGGGCCGCCGTTCTCCGTGTAGATGTAGCCGAGCTCGAACACGGCCGTGCTGGTGTAGTTGATGTCCCAGGTGCCGTAGAGGTTCGCGGTGTAGGACCACCAACGGCACATGTTGCCAAGGAAGTTCGCTGGCACGTTCCACTGGACGTTTGCACCGCCGCTGATAATCGCCCAGCCGCCGGTGGGGCCGATCGGCTGCACCCAGCCACCGTTGAAGTGCTCGACGTACACGTGGTCAGCGGCAGAGTAGTGCTCAGGCGGGGTCCACAGCGCGCCCGACGTCGGATCACAGTGGAGGGTGGACTGCGTGGCCGGATCACAGGTCCAGTCGGTTGCCCATGCACGCTGCCCGGCGACCGGAAAGGCCGCGAGCGGCGCGGCCGCGGTGCCATCGCCCTGGAGGCCGCACCCGACCGTCGGGGGCGGCGCCGGGGGCACGAACAGGCCGCCGTCGGTGCCGAAGGTCACCCGGTTGGTCGCGTCGGTGGACAGACGCGCTTCGACCTCGCCGACGGCCGGGTCGTACGCGGCGCCGTCCCCGGCGGAGAAGCAGCCCCGCACGTCGGCGCATTCGAGCGAGAGGCCGTCAGCGCCGGTCTGGATCAGGTTGGTGCCGCCGCCCGGCGGGGCCGGGTCGAGGCGGACGGCTCCGCTCACGGTGTAGGGCGCGCCCGCGCTGCCGTCCCCGGTGAGCGTGAGGTCGACCGTGTCGGTGTCGGTGACGGCGAGCGCGGTTGCCGCGCCGCCCGAGCCGCTGATGATGTACGGCGCGGCCGAGGAGCCGTTGCCGTCGACCGTGATTCCGGGGCCGGCGACGACCCGGCAGGTGCAGCGCTGGCTTCCGCAGCAGGAGCTCATGGGCATCCCTCTCATGCAGGGTGCCCGGCCCAGAACCAGCGGCGTACAGCGTCGAGTCTAGGCCGCTCGTGCCGGGCGGCGCCGGGGCGCTCGTTGAGGCCGCGTCGGGGGCGGTCGGCGTCGGCGCAGGCTCAGGCACGCCTGCTCGAAGTGGCCGAGGTTCGCCTCGTAGTTGAGGGCGTCGGCGTGGGCGCGGGCCCGCTGGGAGGCAGCGGCATACGCCGTGGGGGCTGTGAGCCGCGCGACGGCGCGCACCCAGCCAGGGATGTCGCTCCGGTTGGCGTAGGCCGCGGCCACACCGAGGGCTTCGCGGATTCCGGGCAGGGGCGCGGCGATCACGGGGATGCCGGAGAGCATCGCCTCGATCCCCACCCGGCCGTAGGACTCCGTGGTAGACGGCATGAGCAGGATGCGAGTACGGGCATAGACGTCTCGCGGAGCCGTCCGCTCGACCACGGTCACGTTCGGGAGCTGGGGGCCGGGGTCGTGGCTGGCGGCGCGCACCATGAGGAACTGCTCTGTGGGCAGCCGCTCGGCGACTGCGGCCAGGACGTCCGCGCCTTTCTCCGGAGTGGAACCGTTGAGAGTGATCAGGCTGCCCGGCCGTGTGCGATACACGGCCGGGTCGATCGGCGGGGGAAGGACGAGGACCTGGCCGTGATATCCGGGGTAGTGGTCGCGGCAGGCATGTGACGGGAACCAGGCCAGCGACGGGTCTCGGAGGTCCTGGTCCTGCGCCATGCCGTGGACCATCAGCAGATGCGGGATGCTGCTGGCCAGGGCGGTGATTCGGGCGGCTTTACGGTCGCCGTGGTGGGAGACCAGCAGCTCCGGCCGTACCGCCTGGAGGGCGCGGCGCCAGTGCGTCAGCGGCCACACCCGCACACCGCCCTCCTGGCGGGGCCGGCCGGGCTCGCGGATCGTGGTGACCACGTCCACTTGGTGCCCGGCTGCGGCGAGCCCCCGCACGTACTCCCGGGAGGTGACGAACGCCCCCGTGGGCAGCACCTGTTCCCCGTAGACGGGCAGGATGAACAGGATGCGCATTGTGGCTCCTCAGGGGGCAATGGCGTGCACGTGGACGGTGACCCCGGCGGCCGGAGCGCCAACGGCCAGGACCCCGATGCCGAGGAGTGTGACGCCTGCGGAGGCGTCGACATGCACTGTGGTCGAGGCCGCCGAGTTGGCCGCGATCCGGACAGAGCGGAAGCCGTCACCGGCCTGGACGGAAGCGGTGACAACCGGGGGCGCGGCGAAGGCCGGCGACCAGGTGGAGACCACGTCCCCGGAGGCATTCGTAACGGCCGTACGGCGCTCGACGCGGGGGCCTGCCGGAGCCGGGTCCCCAGGGAGCCCCTGGGCACCCGCCGGGCCCGGCGCACCAACAGGGCCAGGCGGGCCCGGGAGGCTCATGACGCCGCTTGTGCCAGCCATCAGGGCGCCCCGTTCCTGCCTGGGTTGGTGGTCCTCATGCCGGTGTGTCTCCCGTCTGCGCAAGCCAGTGGAGCGAGATCCGAACACGGCCGTCGGGGTTGGAGACGACCGAGGCGCTGCTGGCCTGGCCGATGCGGTTGGCCCATAGCTGGACGGTGTCGCCAGTGGCGAAGGTGTGGAGGAACGACAGTCCGCCGGTGGCCTGGGCGGCGCTGCCTGTTCCCGCGATGCCGACGACCATCGCCTGGGACCCGACGATCAGGCCACCGTTCTTGTAGAGGCCGGCGACGACGTACCCGGCGCCGGCCGTGGCCGCTGGCATCCCCACGACCCCGCGTACGTTGTAGTCGACCTCCCACACCCCGGCACGGGGGATCGTCAGCGTGGGGACCTCGGTGATGTGCTCCCACGCCCGGTCAGCGCCCGTCAGGCTGTGGGTGAAGGTGAGGACGCCGTTCTGCGTCCATGACGCGTCTACACCGATGCTCCACGTCTGCGGGCAGGCGTCGGCCGCCGGTGCCGTGGCCGTGAGGCCCGGTTGTGCCTGGAGCTTCACTGCGGGCGCGAGCAGTCCGGCTTCGGTGAGGGTGAGCGAGTTGCACGAGGCCGGGTCGACGGTCGGGTCGCTCCGGTAGACCCGTGTGCCTCCGGAGCGGCAGCAGTCGGTCATCAGAGCGTTGCCCCTGTCGTGAAGGACACGGCGATGGTGCCGGTGTCGGCGGCGATGGTGAGCGGTCCGGTAAGGACGGCGTCGTCGTCACGGGCTACGGACCAGGTGGCGGACTCCCCGGCCACGAGGCTGGACGTTCCGTCAGCGGTCGTGATCGTGCCGGTGCCCCGGGCGACGGCCGTGACGGACTGGAGCGTCGGCCAGGCCGCCGCATTCCACGTCTGACCGGCAGTGAGCTCGACGCGCCGCGCCTGAACACCCGTTGCCGGGTCGGCGCCGGCCGTGTCGCACTCGACCGGCGCGAGCGGCGTGTACGGCTCGTAGTCCGGGGTGTAGGTACCGAGAGACGTGAGGACGCCCTCGCAGTCGACGCCCAGGAGTTCCACGTAATCGGTGTCCGCGATGCCGTCGCCGTCCGTGTCGTCGCACCGGCACGCCTGGATGACGTTCTGCACGTCGCACGGGGTTACTGCCGAGGCAGTCCCTCCGTCACTGGTGCAGTGGCCTGCCTCGCCTTGCACCACGTACGGCGTGGCACCGTCCAGGGCGAGGTCCTGGGTTGTGGTGAGGTCGCCGTCGCAGTCGAAGGTGAAGCGCCGCAGGAACGGGGTGCTGGTGAGGGTCAGCGTCTCCGTCCGCACCTCCAACGGCATGAGGAAGAGGTCCCGGTCGTTGATCGGGCCGCCGGTCGTCTGGTCGGTGAACCGGATCGTGACCGCGCCGGTAGGGGGCGCGGTGAACGCCACGGGCGGCAGGTCTTCGGACAGCACGCCGCCGGGGAAGACGTTCGACCCGTTGGAGACGTTGCGGGTCCTGTTGGCGAGGACCGTTGTGCCGTCCAGGATCTCCAGGAGATAGACCGCGTTGTTGGTGGCCGGGGTGGGGTTTCCGGCGCCGATCCACGCGGAGGCGAACCGGAATTCGTACATCACGGCCGGGAGCAGCCCGCCGACGGTGAGCTGCGCTACGCCGTTGGCCGCCTGGTTGGCCTGGGCGAACCACAGGGTGGTGCCGTTGTTGGCGGCCACCACGTTCCCGGTCAGGGCGAAGTCTCGGGCCGGGGTCGCAATGGGGGCCTGCGGGTCGTACGTCAGGTCACAGAGCTGGGCGAGTTCGGTGTCCCCGCACGGCTGCTCCGGGCAGCAGGAGCCGCCGCCGGCCGCCGCACATTGGCCCGGCTCACCGGTCGGCGTGTACGGCTGCCCGTCGAGGGTCGTGTCCGACGTCGCGGTCACGGCGCCCGTCTCGCAGTCCGTCGTGACCGTACGGAGGAACTGCTCCGCACAACCGGTCTGCTCGTACAGGACGCTCGTGGTGAAGCCGGACAGCTGCCACGAGGTCTTGCGCGGGCTACCGGGGCACGCGACGGGCGAGTCGTCGTACACATCGAGCGCCAGGAGGACGGTGAGGTTCCCGGCGGCGACGTCGGCGGCCGGCACGTCGGCTTCGACCGTTAGCGTCCCCGACCAGCCCACTGGCGCGTTGTTCGCCGGCAGCGCTGTGGCGAGGATCGTCGTGCCGGTGAACAGCCGCAGGGCGCCCGTGACGGCACACCCGGCATCCGGGCCCTGCTGCTCGGCATCGACCGACACGGTCACCCGCGCGGTGCCGGTGTCGCATCCGGGGCGCGGGGCCTGGATGCTCGCGGCCATCGTCCGCACGGTGCCCGTCGTCCCGGGCTGCGGCCCGGACCCGGGCGGGACGGTGAGGGCGCTCCCGTCCCATAGGGCCTGAGCACCGGCCATGGGCAGGCCGGTCGGGTACGGGTAGTACGGGGTCGGCGCGGTGTCGGTGACCGTCGGGGCCGGGGCGCCGTCGGTGGGGACGTCGCAGAGGAGGAGCGTGCTGCTGTTGCGGCAGTCCTCGGCCGGCTGCTGGCAGAGGCCGACCGTGCCACTCGCGGAGTACGGGGTCGTGCCGTCCAGGGCGGTGTCCGTGACCGTCGGAGCGGTGAGCCCGTCGCGGTAGGTGAGGGCCCGCAGGAACGGGACCACGGTCCCGGCAACGGGGTCGACATCGCAGAGCTCCAGGACCTCCACGTCCGGGCCAGCCTCGCCGCCTGCGCCGCAGGACACCACCGGCCCTGCCGGCGGATCGGTCTCCACGCCCTGGGCGTCGAGCCAGGTCACGGTGACCGTGCCGTCGCACTCCTGCGTGAAGACCTTCGTGTACAGGGTCTCGGTGTAGGAGTGCTCCGGGCCGAGCGTCCACACCTGCGCCGTGTTGCCCGCGTTGCGGATTCGCATGGTGCCGTACACGCGGTCCGCCGGAGCATCGTCGCTGCGCACGTACCAGGCACACCCTGGGGCGTACGCGGTCACCCAGGTCGCGGAGGGATCAAGCTGGGTGAGGGCTCCGGCCCAATGGTCATGCAGGCCGTTGCCCGACTCGTCGCCGCAGGGCCCGTTCTGGAACGTGAGCGGGCTCGTGACGAGTTCGACGCCGTCGATGATCCACGAGGTGATCTGGTACGCCGTCGGCAAGCCCGTGCCCGCGCACGGGAACTGCGGGGTCGTACCCGGGCCGACGATTGGCCCCTGGACGGAGCCGCAGTTGGACGCGGACGCCGTGGTGTTGTCGTACGACCAGCCGTTGACGACCTGCTTGACGCACTCGGTGTCGAAGCTGGCCGGGCAGTCCCGGCACGCCCCGACCGTGCCCGTCGGCGTGTACGGGGTGACCCCGTCGAGCGCCAGGTCGATGATGCTCGGGGTGGCCGGGTCGGCGTCGTTGAAGACGAGCGCCCGCAGGAACCGCACCTGGCTTCCGTCCGGCTGGACGTCGCACAGTTCCACGAGCTCGGCGTCCCGCCAGGGGCAGCATTCGCCACCTCCGCCGCACGACACGATCCGGTCGCCCGGCGGGATGTCCGCCTGCTGGTCGCCGTTCTCGTCGAGGTAGTAAACCCGGCCGTCCTCGATGACCTGCGTCCACACCCGCGGCTCGTAGTCGTACGAGGCCGTGACGTGCAGGATCATGCCGGCCGAGTTGCCGCTCGGGCAGGTGACTGCGGGCTGCATCTCCAGGATCTGGACGATGATCTCGTTCTGCCCGGCCCGGCCGCCAGGGACGGCGGTCGGCGGGAACGACCAGGCCGGCGGGGCAAGCTGACCGCCCGCGACCGGCTGCCAGGCGCCGTCGTTCAGCCTCCACTGCACGACGTCGTTGTCCGCGTTGAGGATCGAGGCACCGATCCGGATCGTCGCCGGATCGACGTTGGCCGGCAGGTTCCAGGACGCGCGGGTGTACCAGGTGCCCGGGACCAGCGGCGAGGTCTCGCCCGCAGTCGGGCAGACGGTGCGGTCGGCGTGCGGGCCCACCCAGTGCGCCTTGTTCGGCGCCGGGTCCGTCACGGTCCACAGCGGATTCGGGGAAACCCGGTACATCGGGTACCAGGGGCCGGTCTGGTTCGGCGACCACACCCAGTCCGTGTCCTGCCCGGACGTGGCGTTGGCGGCGTTGGTCAGAAACTCGTTGCTGCCGGAGGAGACGACGCAGACCTGCCGGGTGATCCGGTCCGGCGACGGGCAGCGCGCCAACTCCGCGCCGCCCGGCAGGGTGACGGGAGCGGCGGTGGTCGGGTCGGTGATGCGCTGCTCAACGAGCTCGCCGGTCTGGTCGTCGTAGACGCGCTCCACGAGCACCTGGTCCAGGACCTCGCCCGTGGCCGTGTCACGGATGCACAGGAGCGTCGTTTCGACATCGAGGCGCTGCTCCGGCGCCGCCTGCTCGCAGCACTCGGCCACGGGCTCGCACTGCCCGACCTCCCCGGCGACCGTGTACGGCTCGCCGTCGAGGGTGGTGTCGTGGGTGGCGATGACCTCGCCGGTCGCGCAGTCCACGGTCTGCCGGCGCATGAACTGGGTGGTGTGCGGCAGGGAGACGTCGAGGCGCCCGGTGACGTTGTTGATGCCGTTGACGTCACGGACTTCGATCTCGATGGTGTTCGGGCCGGCCGTGACGGGGATCTGCGCCGTGCCAGAGGTGGCGGGCTGGTTCCACTGCCCGTACATCCCGGCATCCTGGCCGTTGACACGCACTCGGGCGCCGCCGTCGCCTCGGAAGCCGACGGACTGGACGACCGCGACGCCGTCCTCCGGCGCCGTGAAGGTCTTGCGGAGGACCCAGCGCACCGGAGCGTTGTCGTAGCCACTCCACTGCACGCCGTTGGAGCCTGCGTTCTGGTCGGACCGTGCGCCCAGCGCCGGATATCCGAAGAGCGCGCCGTAGGGAGCGGGGTACGGCATCGGCGCCTGCGGCCCGTAGCCGGGGTTGGCGCCGGTGAAGGAGACGACCTGCCAGCCGTCCGCGTTCGGCCGGTGCGCCGGGTCGAGGACGGTGATGACGTCGGTGGTGGCGGTGTCGCACAGGAGCGTGCTGGACGTGTCCCGGCACGGCTCGGGACAGGGAGCGAGGTGTGTCCCCGCCGGGATGGTGACGGCGCCGCTGGTGACGGGGTCGATGTAGCTCTGCCCGATGAGAACGCCGGTCTGGTCGTCCCAGACGCGGACGGTGAGCACCTGGCCGACCACGTCGCCGGTCGCGTCGTTGACGATGCACAGGGGGCTGGTCTCGGTGTCGAGGCGGGTCTCCGGCGGTACCGGCGGGCAGCACTCCCCGGCCGCAGGCTCGCACTGCCCGACCTCGCCGGCGACCGTGTACGGCTCGCCGTCCAGGGTGGTGTCCGTCTGCGACACGGTCTCACCGGTCTCGCAGTCCGTGACGAGGGTGCGGAGGAACTGCACGGCGCGGGTTTCGTCGCAGCCGGTGAGCTCGACGGTTGCGGTGAACTGGTCGGCGGTCCAGCTCTTCGGGGTGCCGTGGAAGGTCTCCAGGATCAGGGCGCAGGCCAGGTCACCGGCGGCGAGGTCGGCGGCGGTGACGGGCGCGGACACGGTGAGCGTCTGCACGTGCCCGGGAGGGGCGTACAGGGCCACGTCGTCCGTCGCCAGGGCGGTCGTGCCCCGGAAGAGGCGCAGCGCGCCGTCCCAGAGCTGGCCGGTGCCGGGGCCGTTCTGCGTGACGCGGACGGACACGGTGAGGGTGCCGGTGACGTTGTCGCAGCCGGACGGGCTGGCCGTGAACTTGCCGACGGCCGCCCGGTGCGACTGGGCCGGGCCCGGGTCGGCCGGGTAGAGGAGACTGCCGCCAGTCCACAGCGACGTGTACGGGCCGGGGAGAGCCGGGAACTGGGTCTGCCCGACGTCGGCGGGGGTGCCGTCCGTGATGGCCGGCTCGACTGTGACTGTGGTCGTCGCGGGGGCGTCGCACAGGAGGACAGTCGCAGTGTCCCGGCACGGCTCGGCCTCGGGCTGGCACACACCGACCATGCCCGTCGGGGTGTACGGCGTTGCACCGTCCAGGGTCGTATCGCGCGCGGTGCTCGTGTCGTCCCCGTTCGGGGTGAGCGCCCGCAGGAACTCGGTCACCGTGCCGTCCGCGTGGACGTCGCACAGAATGACGTACTCCACGTCATCGACCGGCCCCGGGCAGATCCCGAGCGTCCCCGCCGGGGTGTACGGGTCACCGGCCGGGGTGAGGGTGCGGACACCGGTCAGCTGCCCGTCCTCGCCGTACTCGTACTCCACGAGGACGGGCGCGATCACCTTGCCGTCGGCGTCAAGGTCGCACCACTGCCCCACCTCGAACTGGGCGGGCTGCCCTGTGCAGGCCTCCGAGCCGACCGGCGGCGGCCCGGCCGTGAAGGCGCCGGTGAGCAGGTTGAGCCATCCCGTCTGCTCGGGCGCGGCGGCCGTGGTGCCGCAGTCGGCGCAGGCGGTGACGGCGAGGACCGCGATCGGCGTTCCGTCCGCGAGGCACAGGCCGGTGGAGGCCAGTCCCGGGGAGCAGCACGGCGGGATGGGCGGCTCGGGCTCGGGGGCGGCGCAGGGCAGCGGCTCGACGGGCATCGGTCACGCCTCCGGGTGTGCCTGGCGGCGGTGGGTGTCCCGGCCGCGCTTGGTCGTGTACTCGCGCTCGCAGAGGCCGCACGCGAACGGCGCAGTCTCGTCAGCGGGCTGGACGCCGATGGCCTCGATGTCGTCCTGGCCAGTCGGGGCGAGGCCGGTGTCGTCGTGCTCTTGGTCGTGAGGGGCGCCGGGCTCGGGCCGGCCCTGGGCGGCGTCCTCGACAGGCGAGACGTACCGGTGGCCGTTGACCAGCGAGCCGATCAGGATCTCCTCGGGCGCGTCGACGAACAGGGCGGCCGGGACGGCGAACTCGTTCGTGCTGGCGGTGCGCAGCTTGGGCGTCTGGGAAACCGCCCAGCGGGCGAAGTCGCGGCGGCGCTCGGCGGCCGGCTGGATGCGCAGGAGCTCGGTCATCAGTCACACACCTGGATCTGCACCGCGCACACGGTGCACGTCGTGCCGACGACGTAGGTGCGCTCGACGATGACGCGCCGGTCGTTGGTTCGGATGTTCACGGACGCGGACCGGTTCGGGATCGTCTCTGCCGAGCCGCGGCGGATGACGAGCGGGCCCGTGATGTACAGCCACGCCGTACCGGGTTCGGCCGGGGTGCCGCCGGGGCCGGTGTTCATGGCGGAGTACCCGGCGCCGATGATCACGCAGTTCCCAACGAGGGTCTCCAGCGTGCCCTTCGCCGGGTTCTCGCGGACGAGGTTGCAGCAGCCGAGGAGCGCCCCCGCACCAGCGGGGACGTGGAGGGTGCCGCGGCCTCCGTACGACTCGGCGAGGCAGCCCTCCAGGACGGCAACGCCCTGGGCGATGCTCACAGGCCCGGCTTCCGGGGTGAGGTCGATGGCGTCGGCCGTCAGCTTGTACCGCCAGAACGCCGCTTCGAGGCCCTGCTGCTCGCCGAGTTCGAGCGTCGCCTCCGCGTGCGCGCGGGCCTCGGCGTACGACCAGCCGAGCGCCGAGCACTCCGCGCCCGAGTACACCGTGAGCGGGGCGGCGTGCTCGGTCGCCGGCCGACAGAAGTGCTTCTGCGGGGGCGAGCCCGGGGACTCGTCACCAGGAGACTCGTCGTCCTCGCACGGGTCGATCCACTCCCGTACGGGGCAGCAGCCGAGGGCGAGCCACTCGACGCCCATCAGCTCGTGAACGTTCTTGACGTCCTTCACGGTGGCGCAGCCGCCGAGGATGCCGTGCGGCAACGGCTCGCCGGGGATCGCCTCTACCGCTTTCCGCATCCCTGCGGGCATGGCCCACCTCCGTGGGGGTGATCGGGCTGTGGCGGGCCGGTGTTCAGGTCACGGGCCCGCCACGGTCACAGGGGTGGGGTCAGCTGGCGTCGGCGGCGCAGAGCATCTCCAGCTGCGCGCCGGTCGCACCGTCCGGGCAGACGGGGACGGTCACGAGGCGGGTGTCCACCGAGCGGTCGACCAGGGCGACGCACTCCTCCGCGAAGAGGGCCGTGTAGTCGTTGGTCGAGAACTTCGTGCTGTCGTGGATGACGCCGAGGTTGACCTCCTCGCCGCGACCGATCTGGACCTGGCCGGCCGGGTACATGAGGAACTTCACCTGGTCCGGCCAGGCGACCGCGGCATCCTGACCGCCGATGTCGTCCGGGACGGCCGGGTTGAGGCCGCGGGCGAACTGGGTCCGCACGCCGAGCTTCGTGAACGTGTCCTGGACACAGTTCGGGTCCAGGTCGCAGATGTTGGCCCCGTTCTGGCGGGCGAGGTCGGCCAGGAACATGTTCTTGCTCCACCACGGGAACACGACCTCGAGCGCGGTCGTCTCGCACAGGGAGTGGCGCTCGATGGTGTCGGCGGCCTGGAGCGCGACGGCGTTGAACACCGCGGAGAGCGCGCCGAACGACGGGCCCATGGTGACCTGCTGCGCCGTGTTCAGGGCCTGCTGGAACAGAACCTGACGGAGCCGGATCTCGTGCGCGACCATGCTGTTGCGCAGGTACCAGGAGACGAGCTCCGGGAAATGCCTCTGGGTCAGGATGCCGGCCTCCAGGCAGACACCGACGGCGTCGCAGCGGACCTCGACCGGATCCGGGCACGGCACCCTGTAACAGGGCTTCGTCGCACCGGAGATGTCGTCGGCTTCGGTGTGGACCCAGGTCATCGCGCCGACGTCGAGGGACGGCGTCTTGTAGTACCTCAACCCTCCCCTCGCGAGCTGGATCTCCGGGGCGTCCCACAACATGTCGGGGCAGGCCACGTCGGTCAGCTCGTAGACCGTCTCCGAGGGGGCGCACCAGCCGCCGGAAGCGACGAGGTCGCCCTGCGGGAGCCGCCTCTGGTTCGACGCGGTCAGCGCCACGGTGGTGCCCTCGGGCGCCGACGACGAGTCGGTGACGATCAGCTCCTGCGGGTACGGATGCCGATACGAGATGACCTGGCCCACGCCACCGCCCGCGGTCTTCAGGGCGTTGGCGCGGCTGATGATGCCGGCGGTGATGCTGCCGAAGTCGAGTTCCTGGCCCGGCGTGTAGCCGGGGACGTCGACCGCCGCGGTGATGGACGTGGTCGGCGCCGGCGGCTCGGGCAGGACGCGCGGCTGACGTCGGCGGACGCCGGACAGGTTGAGCGCGGGCCGCTGGACGACCACGGCGGCGCTGACCTTCGGGGCCTCCGGCTCGGGCTCCGGCTCGGGCTCGACCGCCGCGGCGGTCTCCTCGGCGTCCTCGGCTGTCTCCTGCGCGGGCTCGCCGCCGCGTACCTGCGCGGCCAGTGCGTCGATCTCGGCGGCTGCCTGCTCGGCCGCCTCGCGGCGCGACGCCTGCTCGGTGCGGATCGAGTCGACGCAGGTCGCCAGAGACCGCAGCGATTCGAGGTCTCGGGTTGTGACGGTGGTGCTCTGGGACTTGGCGTCGAAGGCGGCGACCGCGCCCTCAAGAGCGTCGTTCAACTCGTCGTCGTTGAGAGCGGAAACGTCCTCGGGAATCTCGAAGTCGGCCATGGCCGGGCACTCCTGTGATCGATCTTGGAGTGTCCGGCCCAGAACCAGCGACGCTGCGGACCAGCATAGCCCGATCCCGTTCCCACCATCGGGCTCGTGTCAAGCCGGGATCAGCCCTGCTGGGTGACGGTCGCGGGCTTCGCCTTCTCACGGACAGCGCTGCCCGGGTACCGGTTCGACACGGCCTTGGCCGTCGACTCCGACCCCGAGGTGAAGAGCACCTTTCCCTTGCCGTCGTCCGCGACCACTTCGAACTGCTGACGCTTCTTCTGGCATGCGCAAGCCATCGGTTTCCCTCTTTCGTTCAGGTTGGACAGGGGGTCAGAACGTGGCGGTGACGGGAGGCGCGGCATGGACCCGGCGCAGGAGCGCTTCGACTTCGTCTTGCGCCCACGCATCCTCGGGCTCGCTCGCTGCCGCGAGTTCGGCGCTCTCCTCCTTCAGGTGCTCGGTGTCGCGCTGCTGCAGCGCCGCCGCGAGGACGTCGAGGAGCGGGCCGTTCGCCGCGAGCGCTGAGACCACAGCGTCCAGCTGCGTGCTTGACGAGGCCGAAGGTCCGGACGTGTCCGCCGGGTTGTCCGGGACGGTGTCCGGACGCTGTCCGGGCAGGTCAGGCCTGGTGTGGGCGGTCGTGTCTGCCGGGTTGCTCGGGTTGTCCGGAACGACGTCCGCAGCCTGTCCGGACGCGTCCGCATGGTCGAGGACGGCACCGGCCGCCGAGGCCGCGAGGGCGAGGTTCGACCGCTCGGCGACCGCTGCGGCGAGCAGCGGCGAGGAGTGCCCGGGTTCCGGGACGGACAGGACCGCGCGGAGCTGCCAGCGCCCGTCCGGCCCGGCCTTCATGTGGTAGCTCGGCTGCGTGGCCTGGAACACGGCCCGATCCCACTCGGAGAGCCAGGGACCGGCCGCACCGGAGAACCAGAGGCCACGGTCGTTCATGCCGACCGTGACGATCCCCGCCACGGTCCTCGTGTCGTCGAATTGGCAAGCGGCGGTCTCACACTCCGCACCGTCGCGGTGGTGCCCGACGTTCATCGTGAAGGCTCCGGCCTTGACGAGCCTGCCGTCGTCGAGCCTGAAGCGGGCCCGAAGGAAGTGGGTCAGGTTGAGCGCGCCCAGGGACTCGATCGTCAACTTCTTCCCGGGGTAGCCGGCGTGCGGCTCACCGGCCTGGGCGACCCAGCCGTAGATCCGGCCGTTGGCGTAGTGCACTCCCCCGGAGCCGGGCGGCAGTTCCTCCTGGGTGGGCTCCTTGAACCAGCCGGCGGGCATGGGCGGCAGGTCCTTCATCGCGGTCCAGGCCGACGCGACCAGTTCCTCGTCGCCGTCCATGTCCAAGTCGGCGGAGGCTGTGGCGTCGGGGCCTTCGGTGGCGGGGCCGACGTACAGGCCGGGGGCGAGGCGGACGATGCGGCCGGCCTTCGCGGCGCGGGCCAGGTGGCCGCGCACGGTCTCCATCTTCATGTCGAGGGCGCGGGCGACTTCGCGGGCTCCGACGGCGACCGGGGCGGACTTCACGTAGTTCACGACCCGCATGTGCGCGGGGCTCGGCCCGGACGCGGCCCACTGCTCGTCGTCGTCCGGCACGGTGCTGGGGGCGGGCTGGTCGTCGAGGACGATGCGGGCCTGGTCGTAGGCGGGCATCGCGACGAGGGTTGCGCCCCGCAGTCGGGCCCGGGTGACGCGCATCAGGAGGTCGCCGGACGACTCGCGGTGTACGACGGTGCCGAGGTCCTGGTCGTCGTGGTCGCCGGCCGCCGCGGTGAGAGTGCCCGTATCGCCGAGCGCGGCGTGTACGGCGGCGGCGGAGATCCGGCCGTCCTTGCCGGTGACGAGCTGCACGGAGTTCGCCGTGCGGGACAGGGCGGCGCCCGACGCGGTCCACTCGGTGGCCGCGGTTGCGGTCAGCGACCAGGAGCCGTCGTCGAGGCGCAGCAGCGACGCCGACGGCAGTGACGCCAGGAGCACGACCTGGCCCTCGTCCTCGTCTCGGGTGATGCGGTCCACGAACTCCACGCTCACGTCGTCCAGGTCCACGGACACGCCAAGCGGCGCGCCCTCCTCCAGCAGCATCAGGGCGTCGGCACCGGCCGGGCGGCCGGGGTAGATGACGCCGCTGCCGGTGATCCGGCCGCCTTCGCGGCCGAGGGCCTGGATGGAGCCGGCGAGCTCGGCGCCCTGGTGGCCCATCAGCATCTCGTCGGCGTACTGCAGCGGCCACGGCCCGGCGCCGGACCAGTACAGCGAGCCGGGCCTGAACACGCGGCCGTCGCCGGTCTCTTCGTCTTCGAACGCGAGCGCCGTGTCCCCGGGGGTGGACCAGGCGCGGGCGGCCAGGCCGGTGTTGGTGGACAGTTCCTCGGCTTCGTCCATGGTCGTCTCCTGTTCTGGGCCGAGCGGGATGTCGGTGTGCTCGCCGGCGAACGCGATCCTGAGCCTGTCGAAGCGGATCGGGCCGAGGCGCTGGTTCATCGCCGTGAGCAGTGAGGGGCTGCGTGTGTACGCGGCGGCCACGTGGGGCTGCCACGGGCTGTGCTGCGTGGGGAGGTCGGGCTGACGGTGCATGTCCTCGAGTGCGTAGACCGCCGCGTAGCGGGCTGTCTCCAGCGTCGGGGCGTCGTGGGCCCGGTCGCGGTCGTCGCCAACGGACCACACCCAGCACGGATCGTCGCCGTCGGCGTTCCACTGGTTCGCGCCGAACGCGCGGGCAGCGACCGGCTCGCCGATGTCGGCGACGCGGGCGCGGACGCGGCTGATGAGGTCGGCGCGCTGCTCCTCGTCCCAGCCAGCTCCTTCCCCCAGGTAGAAGAGGGTCAGGTGCAGCTCGTGTGCGGGTTCGGAGCCGGTGGCGACGAGCGCCAGGCGCTCGGCGTCCTCCGGGGTGGGCACCAGGGCGATCATGGCCCCGGTGTGGCCGCCCGCTGCGGCGGTCAGGGGTCCGTCCATCCGGGTCTCCTCGGTTTCCAAGGCGTCAGTGCGCGGTCTGGTCTTCGATCCGAAGGCCGAAGAGGCAAGCTGGGGTTCGACTGCGAGGCGACAGCGGCAGTTCACGACCTGGCTGGCCGGGGCCGAAGGGTCGCCGGGGGTCTGCATGGGCACGCCGCCGACGGTGAACGGCTCGACGAGCAGCCGGATCTGTCCGTCGACCTGGTCGTGGGACTCGCGGACTCGGGTGTCGTGGCGGGTGACCCACTGCTTCACGATCGGGGCGTCCAGGCCCTCGGCGGCCTGCGCGGCGGCAAGCGTCGCGGTGTTCCAGGCGCGGGACGCCTCGGTGCGCGCGATCCGCTGCTCCCGAACGGGGCCGAGCTGCGCACCCTCACGGGCGAACGCCTGGCGGAGCCGGGCGCGGAGCTGGTCCAGGTCCTCGCCCGCGTCCAGGCCGGCGGCGAGTTCGCGGCGCGCGGCCTCGGCGAGCCGGTCGCCGACCGCGCGCAGCAGGTGCTCGGTCGTCTCGACGTACTCGCCCATGCTGTCGGGAAGGGTGCCGTCGTCGTACCGGCCAGGCAGGTCGTCCCAGCCGGCGGGGAGTTCGGCGCCAATGTCCTCGAGGGCGGCCTGGACGGCTGTGTCGGCGGTTCCGAGGAGGCGCCGTACGAGCCGGCGGGTCCGGTTACCCCACATGCGTGCGATCCGGCCGACGGAAAACCGGGCCGCGACGAGTTCGGTCGCGGCCTGGACGGCGTCGGCGAACTCGTTGGCGGTCTCGGTGAGCGCGGCAGCGACGGCTTCGGCGAAGTCGTCCTCGGTCTGGGCGAGCTGGCGGTCCCGGTCAGCCATGGTCGGCCCTTTCCATGACCGGGTGCGGGGCGGCGTGGCAGTTCGTACACAGGGCCCATCCGCCGATGGGCTTCACCTTTGTATCGGGGCCGAAGCCGACGGAGACGGTGACGGTGACGATTCCGAGAGTCGGTTTCCGGCACTCGGGGCACGACTGCTCGGTCTCCGACGTAAGCAGCATGTGCGGATCCGGAAGGGACCGGACCGCTTCCTGGCCGGTGGGCGTTGCGTCATCCACGGTCGATCCTCCGCGCGGGGAGTGGACTGTCGGGGTCGTCGTGGACCTCGCACCACGCCCACGTACCGGCGGTGGTGACACCACCGAGGGTGAGGAGCAGCAGGTCCGCGCTGATGCGGGTCCACGCCCGACAGTTGGCGCACCAGCCGGTCCGCAGGCTGCCGGGGTGGAGCGCGACGCCGGTCGGGGCGGAGTGCCTCGTGGGCCGGGGTGTCATGCGGCCGCCCCGACGCAGGAGGTGAGGACGGACGGCACGATCCGGAACTCGTGCTCCACACCGGCGGCGATCAGCTCGCGGGCGTAGTCGTCCAGGGACGCGGTCAGGCACTCCGGGTCCAGGCCGTACCGGTCGGCGATCTCGGGGACGCGGGACCAGGCGCCGTCGAGGAGACGCCACTGCTCGACCTGCACGGAGTCGACCGGGAGGAGGGTGTGCAGTCTGGCCGAGGCAATGTCGCGGGCCTTGGCGCGTTCGCTGCGCGGGCAGGCCGGGGTCTTCCGCAGCTTCTCGCCGGCGGAGGTGAGGGCCTGCCAGATCAGGCCGTCAGCAGCGGCAAGGAGGCCGTCACCGGGGCCGATCGAGGCTGCGAGGGTTTCCGGCGGTGCCTCGGACTCGTCCACCGGCAGATCGGGTGGCGTCGGCGGGGTCTCTTCCTCGTCGGGGGTGTCGTTCTGGTTGCTCGGGTTGTCGTCGGGGGCCAGGTTGCGGCGGGCAACCTCTTCGGCGTCGGGAGCGTCGGACTCGTCGAATCCGGTCTCGCGGCGCAGCGCCGCATCGGAGATGACGCCTCGGTCGTGCGCCTGCAGAGCGGTCTCGCTGCGGTTGGTGCGCACCCGCAGCGGGCTGGTGTCGTACCAGACGAGCCAGCGGTGCCAGTCCTCGACCTTCTCGAATTCAAGGATCGGGCGCAGCCACTGCTGTGTGAGGGCGTACGAGACGGTGGCGAGCTTGGGTTCGATGCCGAGGCGGATCGCCTCCGAGGTGAGCGCCCAGGCCCCCCAGTGGTTCACGTCGCCCAGGCCGAGGAGGATTTCGGCGGGGATCTCCAGGCCCGTGGCGAAGCGGCGTACGGCCTCGTCGCGGAGCTTGATGGCGAGTTCGTCAAACTCCGACTCGAACTTGATCAGCTTGAAGTCGGAGATCGCGTCAGCGGGGAGTTCCAGGATGATCGGGACCGTCGCGGCGGCCGACTCGGGGTCACGGATCGCCGTCTCGGCGATCGTCATGAACACCTCGATCAGGTCATCCTCCGCGTCGCCGGCCGCGCCGGACGTCGGGAACCTCGTGCCCTTCGGAATAAGGAGCAGCCCGCGGCCGGTGATCCTGCTTCGGGCGATGGCCTTCACGGCGGCATTGAGGAGGAGCAGTTCCTCCAGCAGCTCCAGCGACGAGCGGACGGGGCTGTCGGCCTCGATGGCCCGCTCGGGGTCCGGCTCCCACACACGGATCGCCACGGGCCCGTCGGGGCCCATGTTGTCCGGGTCGCCCTCGAGGATCGGGACGTCTTCGCCGTCGATCTCGGCCATGAGCTTGCCGGACCGCTGCTTAACCTCCTTCACCGACAGGACCCGCCAGTCGTGGCCGTCCTCGGGCGAGTAGGGGCTGAGGACTTCGTCGTTGGGGCGTACGACGATCCAGCCCTCGCCGGGGACGGTCAGGTGCCGGCCGAACGCGCCGAGCATCTTCGACTGCCCGTCAGGGCCTCCGGCGATCTGGGAGACGATCTCGTGCGCCCGGTGCCCCTCGGGTGCCGGTTCGATCGTGCCGTCGTCGGCGCGGCGGCCGGCGAACAGGCGGGCGCCGCCCATGGCGTTGCCGATCCATGAGGCGGCGAACCGGACTTCGGGGACGGCGTGGTACATGTCGTAGGCCCTGGACTGCCACGACTGGTCACCGGCCCCGCGCCCCCGGATCTTCCGCGACGTGTACCGGGAGGCCGCCGCGGTGATGGTGCGGGGCGCCGCCATCAGTGGTCGTCCTGGCGCGAGTCGTCCCAGCGGTTGAGGAGGACGGCCGCGCCGGCGACGGCCAGCCACTCGATGCCGTGGACCAGGACGGGCGTGCCGTGCCAGGAGTCGGTGACGAGGAGCCACGTCAGGAGCAGGGCGCCGGATACCCACCAGCCGGTGCAGTAGACGCAGGAGATCAGCGTCACGACCGCGTCGCGGAACGCCGAGGTGGGGCGGCGCTGCTGCCAGGCGTCGATCCGGGCGCGGGCCGGATCGAGCAGGGAGTCATGGACGACGAGCTGGGTGCCGCGATATCCGGCGAGCGCCAGGACGGCGAGAACTACGAGATTGATCATTTCCGTACCCCGAAGGCAGATCATCCGGCCGAGTGTGGCGGGGATGATAAGCCATCCGGAACAGGGGCTCCCGGAGAGATCTGTGCAGGTCAGGCCACGTTTTTAGATCATAAACAGGGGTGGGGTCAGAACAGGGCTATCGCGACGGCTGGCTCCGCGTCGGTCTCGGGCTGGCCGACGGCGATCTCCATCTGCCCGTACGTCAGGTCCACGATCTCCAGCGATCCGGCGCATGACAGCAGGTGTCCCTCGGAGTCGCGGCGGGCGTCGGGGGCGTCGTGTCGCCAGATCCGGCCCTTGCCGAGTCGGCCGGCGACCATCCCGGCCGCGATGGACCGGGTGCAGCTCGGGCATTCCACGCGAGTCAGCTTCATCACGGGACCAGTGTGGCGGGGCCGGCCCCGCCAACGTGGCTATGTACACGAGTTGCTGTTTCCCGGCCGCTCGCTCTACTGGACCAGTTCGATGTGGGGGTGGGACGGGGACACCGGGCAGACATAGAGCTGGAGGTCGTAGCCGCTGGCGATGTCGATCATGGTGAAGTTCCCGGGAAGGTAGCCCGGAGGAAGCGGAGCCGGGTTCGTCCGTTCCTCCTCGGGGATCCAGCTCTCACTGCCGGAGTCCCATTCCGTGGACGCGATGGTGAGGAGCGGAACCGCCTCGGTGTCGCATTCGGGGCAGGGCCGGGGAATCGGGTCGGTGAGTCCCCAGCGCGGCCAGCCACCGGTCTTCCAGCCGGGGGCGAGGGACAGGTCGTTCCCGTAGAACTCGGCCGGGGCGGCCGCATACCTGCTGTCCCACGCCGCTCCAGCTGTCTCCCACCGACTCACGTCGCCCAGCTGATCCTGCTGCTCCTCGCCTACCTCCATGGCGTTGGGGTACTCGGTGACCTGCTCCGGTGCGAGCAGGCATGGCTTCGGCAGATAGCAGTCGAACTGGACGATGGGCGGTTCGGGCGGTGCGTCGAGCACGTTGATAACGCTGGCGCAGGAGCGCCAGAACACTGCGGTTCTGGGGTGTGTCGGGTGGTCGAAGGGGCACCAGAGGACCTGGAGGAGATCGGCTCCGGGCGGGCCCGGCAGCGGAACATCGCGGGCGTACACCTGGGCCACGGGCACCATGGCGATGGGGCCGTCGAACCACGGGCGCCCCGCTCTGATCCGCTCTGAGGTCTCCAGTTCCTCGGGTGTGACCGCGAGGGCCTGGGGGTCGCGGCGCAGCCGCTCACCCGCTGTCGCACGGTCGCGGCGAAGAAGCCTGATGTCGTCCGGAGAGTGGACCACTCTCGCCGCGCGACTGTCGTGCGGCCCTTCGCAGAGCGGCCACGGCTCGTCGGCGGGCCACAGCAGCGGCCCGCCGACGGAGCTGTCGTGCGGTGACGGAGACCCAGGCCGGGGATGCAGCCGGGTCGCCGTGCGCGCCAGCGGGGCCAGTTGAGGGAAGACCGCGGTCACGTCGAGTGGCCGCGGCGGGGTCGTGAAACTCATGCCGGCTCCCAATGGCGCGAACTGGTTGTGATCAATTACCGAGGTTGAGCAACCCAGTGTTCCCCTTAACGAGCTCGTGCAGGGTAAGTGGTGAGACGTCGAGGGCTTCAGTGGGGCCGGTGCTCACCTCTGTCGTCGAGGGTTCAGGTCCGCGGTCTGCTGGTGGGAGAGCAGGCCGGCGACGGCCTGGACGGTGTCACTCATGTGCTCGCGGTGGCCGAGGTGGCGGGTCAGTGCCCGCCAGTTCTTGAGGTGGGCGATGCCGTGCTCGACGCGGATCCGTCGTGAGGAATGGGCCTTGCGCTGTCGCTCGTGCATTTCCTCGTACCAGTCCGGGGCGTTCTTCTTGAACTTGCGGTGCGGTGGCGTCACCACGCGCCCACCGGTCTGGGCGCCGAGGCCCTGGTAGCCGGCGTCCGCGAGGATCTCCACCGCTGGGCCGTCGGCCAGGAGCTTGACCAGGCCCAGCTGGCGGGCATGGGTGATGTCCGCGCAGCTGCCTGGTCTGGCTGGGCTGCTGAAGAGCACCCTTCCGTTCTGGTCGGTGAGGACCATGGTCTTGACGGCGTTCTGCTTGTTCTTCCCGGAGATGAACGCGTCCCGGTCCTTGCGTCCAGCGGCCGGCCGGCGCACCCGGATCTCGGTGCCGTCGATGATGCCGCTCTGCCCACTGGTGCCGAGGTGGTCGATGACTTCGGCCAGTGTTTGCAGCCGGACGCCGGGGCTGATCGTGCACCCCCGCTCGGCGGGCAAGGGCCGTATCTCGCCGATGGCCCGGGTGATGGTGGAGCGGTCGACTCCGAACCAGCAGGCCAGCACATCGTGAGTGGCCCCGTGGCGGAGATGGACGAGGGTGGCCAGGAGCCGGTCGACGAACACGAACCGGTGCTTCGCACCGGCGCCCACAGCGCGCTTCCGCGGCCGAGAGGCCAGCTTGGCCTGGTGACGCTCATGCCATAACGGGCCCAACTCGGCGCTGAGTTCAGCGATCACATCGGTCGACAGCCCCGTGATCCGGCGATTGCTGACGATCACTGCACGAGTCACGGTCCCCACCACCCGACCATGATCAACCATCCCGGGCTCGACGTCTCACCACTTACCGTGCACGAGCTCGTAAGGGCTGTCCCGTAAATGATCTCTGGGTCGCTCGGACATGCATGGCCGCCGTGTGGCCCGCCGGTCTATCCGGCGGGGACTGTAAATCGTTCGGCTCTGTCCCGTAATCGGTGGTGACGAGGGGTGACGGTCAGTGCAGGAGGATGCGGTGGCGGAGGAGGTCGAGGGTCTGTCAATCGAACGGTGTAACCAGGGTGGTTGGGGTTACTGGCGGGCTGCGGAGAGCCGGCCGTCGAAGGTGATGTCGAAGGCGTTCAGGGCGGTCTTCCAGCGCATGGTCCAGCGGGCCTGTCCCTTGCCGGTGGGGTCCAGGGACATGATGGCCATGTAGACGCACTTCAAGGCGGCCTGCTCGTTGGGGAAGTGTCCGCGGGCCTTGACCGCCCGCCGGATGCGGGCGTTCACGGACTCGATCGCGTTGGTGGTGCAGACGATGCGGCGGATCTCGGTGTCGAAGCGGAGGAACGGGGTGAACTCCTCCCAGGCGTTCTCCCACAGCTTCACGATGGCGGGGCACTTCTTCCCCCAGGCGTCAGCGAACTCGGCGAACCGCTCCAGTGCCGCTTCTTCGGTCGCCGCGGTGTAGACGGGCTTGAGGAGCTTGGCGATCTTGTCCCAGTCCTGGCGGGCGGCATAGCGGAAGGAGTTCCTCAGGAGGTGGACGACGCAGGTCTGGACGGTGGTGCGGGGCCAGACGGTCTCGACCGCGTCGGGCAGGCCCTTGAGTCCGTCGCAGACGAGCATGAGGACGTCGTTCACGCCGCGGTTCTTGATCTCGGTCAGGATGTGCATCCAGTGCTTGGCGCCCTCGCCGCCGTCGCCGGCCCACAGCCCGAGGATGTCGCGCCGGCCTTCGGTGGTGACGGCCAGGGCCACGTATATGGGCCGGTTCGCCACGGCGCCGTCGCGGATCTTCACGTGGATCGCGTCGATGAACACCACCGGATAGACCGGGCGGTTTCCATCAGTGATTGCGAATCAGCTGGTCAATGGTCCTGTGAGCCATCCTCGCATGGCCTCGGCGGGTGTCTTGTCGCCGAGGACGAGACGGGGCCTGCGGTTCAGTTGGGCGGCGACGTCACGGAGGTCACGGGCGGTGTGGACGGACAGATCGCTGCCCTTGGGGAAGTACTGCCGCAGCAGCCCGTTCGTGTTCTCGTTCGTCCCGCGCTGCCAGGGTGAGTGCGGGTCGCAGAAGTAGATCCGGAAGCCGGTGACTGCCTCGATGTCCTGGTGCAGGGTCAGCTCACGGCCCTGGTCCCAGGTGAGTGACTTTCGCATCTGGGGCGGAATGTCCGCGGTCTGCGCGATGAGCGCGTCGCGGACCTGCGGGGCCTTCCAGCCGTGCGGCAGGTGGATGAGCCGGACGTAGCGGGTGGTCCGCTCCACCAGCGTGCCGATCGCCGAGCCCTGGCCGCGGCCGATGATGAGGTCGCCTTCCCAATGCCCGGGTATTGCACGGTCGTTGACTTCGGCGGGACGTTGGTGGATCAGCGTCATGTTTCTGATCTTGTTGGGGGTGGGGACGCCGCGTCGCTGGCGCTTGCGGCGGGTGCGTCCGGTGCGGAGCTTGGCGTTGCGTCGGCCGAGGAGGCCGGCGAAGAGGGCCCGGTAGATCGTCTCCGGGCAGGTTCGCATCGCCGGGTCGTGCGCGTGCTCGCGTGCCAGGTAGCGCGAAATCTGCTGGGGCGACCACTTCTCGGTCAGTTTCTCGCGGATGGCTGTCCGAAGCGGCTCGATCGCCCGGATCTTCTCGCTCTTGGGGCGTGCGCGTCGCAGCAGGGCTTGGTTGTGGGCCCACCAGGGCTGGTAGCGGCCGTCGTGCTTGCTGCCGCGCTTGATCTCCCGGTAGACGGTCTGGAAGCTCTTGCCGATTGACGTGGCGATCTCCTTGACCGGCAGCCCCGTCTGGAGGCCGTCGGCGATGGCGATCCGGTCGTCCTGGGTGAGGAAGCGCGGCGATATCGGGCCGGGGTCTGGAACGATCATGCTGCCAGCATCGATGAACCACAGGGAACCGCAGCTCGTGGAGACCCCGACCAAACGGGCGGCCGCCGCACCCTTGTAGCCCTCGCGCAGCAGCTCGAAGTACCTCTTCTTCACCGAACTCGGCAGCTTGTTGGGGGCGTACTTCGGCATCCGAACGCTCTCTTCAGAAGCGTTCGCAACCACCGATAGAACTCAAGCCGCGTCGAGCGGCCGGTTCTGCCACTCGGCCATGCCGTCCATGACCTTGTCGGTGATCGTCGAGATCGTCTGACGGGAGACCTCGGCGCCATAGACCTCCGCGAGGTGGGCCTGGACCTCGCCCGTGGTCAGGCCCTTCGCGGACAGCGAGATCACCATCTCGTCCACCCCGGACAGGCGCTTCTGCCGCTTCTTGACGATCTTCGGCTCGAAGGAGCCGTCCCGGTCGCGGGGCACGGATATCTCCACCGGGCCGACGTCCGTCAGCACCGTCTTCGCGCGGGTGCCGTTGCGGGAGTTGCCGCCGTTCTTCCCGGCCGGGTCGTGTTTGTCATAGCCGAGGTGGTCGGTGATCTCGCCCTCCAGAGCGGACTCCAGCAGCCGCTTCGTCAGCTGCTGGAGCAGCCCGCCCTCGCCGGTCAGCTGCAGGCCCTCGGCCTGGGCCCGGGAGACCAGCTCGTCGATCAGCCGGTCATCCACCGCCTTCGACGGCTTCGGCTCAGACGGCTCGACGGTCTCGGCCTCGGTCACGTTCTCACTGGTCATCGGTGCATCTTCCTTGATCGGGAGTTACACCGAACGATTTACAGTCCCTCCGCTGACGTTGCCGTCAACTACTGCCGTCAAACGGCCAGAAGCCCCACCGGACCGAAATCCGGCGGGGCTTCTGGTGAACGTTCTCAGAAACACCTGCTTGACGGGCGAACCGCCTAAGAATTGCGCTAGTCGAGCTGGTATTTAATCCAGTCCGTTCCACCCATCAGCGTCACACCGGTATCCGCGAGGCGCTTGGCTTCTGTCGTGTAGTAATGACTGGCTGCCCGCGACCGGGCACCCGACATGATGTTCTCCGCCCAGGCTCCTTTGAGCATGGTTTTCCTGGCGCGCTCCCGCAGCTTCTTCCAAGCCGCCGCGAGGGGCGCTTCATCGGTCATGGCTGAAAGAAAAGACTCTCGCAGGATGGCGTCCGACTGCTCACCAAGAGTAATGAACAGTGAGTTCGGATTCTTTTTCGAGTATTCGAGGGATGAGGTGACGTTCAGGTCAACTGGGGACGAATTCAAGGAAATGCGGCGAACGTCGCCACCGCAGTCCAGCGCTACCCCAGCTTCTCCCCCATCTACCAGTTTCACCTGGTAGATGGGGGAGAAGCGCTCCTCAGTCAAGAGCATCCCCGACTCTCTGGCCCACTCCCAAGCCATGGCATAGATCTCCTGACGGCCACCATGGAACTGAAGTGTCATTTTCATCGAGACTCGCTAATTGTAGGCAACGAAGTGCATCTCCATCCCGATCCCTTCGAGATCTTGCAACGCTTCTGCTTCTCGCTTGATCGGGGCGCCGGATCGCATCGTCTGCTTTCCAACATTGATTCCATACTGGGTGCCATCTGGCCGTTCCACTAGGACATCTGGCCGACGAGAATTCTTGAATCCGCCAGGCGTAGCAAACTCCCGCTCAGGCAGCCTGCCACCTCCTGCAATTACCTGGCCATCCGTTACCTGGTCGCCAACCTCGGTAATCTTCAGGTTATGCGGACCGGTGCCAGCCGGCTTGGGCCCGCGCATCATTGCAGGCTTCCCGCCATTAGCGCAGTCGCATATCGACCTATGCCGAGGGACAGATCCACCGCAATTGTGGACGAGGACCGGCGTGGCACCCGCCAGCACATAGTACGTATGGAAGTCGGCGACCGTGAGGTTGCGGACGCCGGCGGTCTGGGTCCAGGCCTGGACCGCGGTGATCTGGACGTCGGTGCCGGCGCTGGTGCGGAGCCACTGGCCGGGCTTCAGGGCCTTGGCGTCGATCCACTTGTTGAGGGCCGGGATCCAGAAGGGGTGGCCGTCGGTGGCTGTGATGGGGGCCGTGGCCGTGCCCTTGGTGCCGTCGGTGTCGACCGTGACGCGGACGAGGTGCTTCTCGCCTTCGCCGACGATCGTCGCCGCGACGTCCTTGCCGGCGGTCTCGCCGGTCTTCTCGTCGGTGGAGAGGACCTTGTCGCCGGGCTTCAGGTCCTTGATCGGCTTGGTGGTGCCGTCGGCGAGGAGGACCTTCGTCTCGGGGGTGAAGCTGTTTCTGATGGCGCAGGATCCGGCCCCGCCGCCGTCGGATTTCTTCGCCGCGTCGGCCGCCACGTCGTCGGCCTTCTTCGCCGCGGATTTCGCCGCGTCGGCTCTCTTCTGCCAGGCGGCGTAGTCCTCGGCGTACTTCGCCATCGCCGCGGCCTCGTCGTCCGCCCGCCTCAGAGTGCTGACGGCCCAGCGGACCTCGTCCTCCCAGCGGTTGTACATCTTCCAGGCGGCTTCGAGCGCCTTGATCGTGCGTTTGGCCTTTCCGGCGAACGGCATTGCCGCGTCCAGAGCGAGCGATCCGCACGCCCAGACGTCGCCGCCGAGGCATGCCTGGATGTCGTCGAATCCGCTGATTCCCTTGGCGACCTCCAGAGCGATCTCGAGGATGATGTCCGTCTTGGACTTCTGGTAGATGACCGTCGCCTTTTTGACATCGTCCTCGCTGACACTCGTGTTCGGCGGGGGCGGCGGCGGGTCGGTCTTGTTGGTCTTTGCCGGGAGCTGGTACTTCTCGTAGTCGTCGACAGCCTTCGCGAACGATTTTTTGCCCTCGGTCTGTATCGGAGCTCGGCAGTCTCCCGCTCCGTCGCAGGACGCCAGACCCGACGGGTCCGAGAACGTGATGGGGCTGTTGTTCCCGTACGCGTACGGGTTCATCGTCTGCGACTCGGCGATGTCCATCAGCGGGTCGACCGAGATGAACCGGCCCAGTGTCGGGTCGTACTCGCGGGCGTTGAGGTGGGTCAGGCCCGTCGAGTCCTTGGTGCCGCCGAGGTAGCCCTTGTCATCCGGCCACATCGACGGGGCCGTGCCGCGGTCCTCGCCGAACGGCGTGTACTTGCGGCGCGTCACCGTCTTCGTCGCCGTGTCGACCGAGGTCGTCGAGGTGCCGTTGCGGTCGGAGAGCAGGTACGACTTCTTGATCGTGCCGCCCTCGGCGACCTTGACCATGGCCGGGCCCGCCGGGTGGGCGTAGTACCGGGTGGTCTTGGCGACGTTGCCCGCGGCGTCGAGCTTGAGCTCGGTGCCCGGCAGGTACAGGGTCGTGCCGGTGGCCTCCCGCTTGATGAGGCGGTTGCCGCCCGCGTCGTAGAGGTAGGAGGTCTCGTCGGTGCCGGCGGTCACCTTCTCCAGGTGGCCTTCCAGGTCCCACCGCAGGTCCTGGGTGTTGCCCTGGATGGTCCGGGTGGTGGTGTTGCCCGCGTCGTCGTAGCCGTAGAGGTCGTGTCGTTCGCCCTGCGGGCCGGTCGTGGTGACCTCGGCCAGGCGGCTCTTCGTCGGCAGCCCCGTCGCGTACGTGTAGGCGCGCTTCACGTCCTTCGTCGTGTTGCCGAGCGGGTCGTGCTTCGTCTCGCTGAGACGGTTGCCGGCGGCGTCGAAGGTGTACGAGTGCCAGTACGCGTCCGGACCGCCGACCTTCGGTGCCGAACCAGGCCCGGAGGCGCCGGGCTTCAGGGCGCAGGCGTCGCCGGCCGTCCAGGCGTCGGTCATCCGGCGCAGGTGGTCGTAGGCGAAGCACTGGACGTCGGTGGTGGCCGCCGTCGGGTTGTCGCCGGTCTTGTCCGTGATGCGGGTGACGTTCCCGGCGGAGTCGTAGTCGGTGAACACGTCGTTGAGCGTGACGGTGTCGACCGTGCCGACTTCCTGGTGGTTCGTCGTGCGGGTGACCCGGCGCGTCTGCTCGTTGAACTCGTTGCTGGTGATCACCGCCCGGCCGAAGGAGTCGACCTTGGTGCGTACGACATCGCCGAGCGAGGTGTACTGGGTCTCCGCGACGAAGGTGAGTCCCGCGACCGCCATGGAGTTGATGCCGTCGAGGGCGTTGTAGCCGATGGACACGCGCTCGGAGGGGAGCCCGCCGACCGCGGGGTGCGTGGTGGTCTGCGGAAGGCCTGTCCGCGCGGTGTAGGTGTTGCTGTACGTGTAGGTGCCTGCGAGCTTTCCCTCGTTGGCGGGGATCGTCACCGAGGTCGACTTCGGCCGGTACTCGGTGTCGTAGGCGTTGATGGCCTGGGTGTAGGCGTTGCCGTTGACGTACCGGGTCGACGAGGCCGGGAGGCCGAGCGCGCCGGGGACCGTGTCGTAGGTCTGCGACGTCAGCTTCGGGCCGGCGAGCGAGCCCTCGTGGGTGGCGGTGACGCGGCCCAGCGCGTCGTACGCCATGGCGATCGTCCGGGCCGGGGTCCGGCCGTCCGTCGTCGAGACGACCCGGTCACCCTGGTCGTACTCCATTGAGGACGTGCCCTTGTCGGGGTCCGTCGTTGTCTTCAGACGCCCGCGGGTGTCGTAGGTCTGCGACCAGACGTTGCCGATCTGGTCGGTGACCTTCTCCAGCCGGCCCTTGCGGTCGTAGCTGTAGTTGATCTTGTCGTAGGTGCCGGTGGGGCCGGTGCCCTTGAACTGGCGCAGCTCGGTCTTGCGGCCCAAGGCGTCCAGCAGTGCCATGGTCGGCGTGTCGCCGGCGGGCGGGTCGACGGCCGTCCAGTCACCGCCGTACGTGATCGTGGTCTTCCAGGTCTCGACGCCCTTGTTCCGGGCGATGGTGTCGACGGGGCGCCCGAGGCCGTCGTACGTCGTCACCGTGGAGGACGGGACGGAGTTGTCAGTGGGCGGGAACATCGTGGCGACCGGGCCGCTGGCGCTGTTGTAGTAGCCGGCGTTCTCCTTCCAGACCCGGCCGAGGCTGTCGTAGAAGGTGTCGGTGATGACCCGGCCGCCGTTCATCGCCGGGTTCTGGGTCTGCCGCAGGCGCAGTGCGCCGTCGTAGAAGTCGTAGGAGACGCGGTAGGTGCCGTCCTCCAGGAGCTTCTTGTTGGTGATGACGACCGGGGCGTTCTGGCCCACGGTGTACTCGAACTCCGCGTCGGGCGTCGTGGTGAGTGCGTCACGGTCGGGCGACCAGACCTTCTTCGTCCGGCCGAGCGCGTCGTACTCCATGACGGTCTTGCGGCCGTTGGCGTCGGTCTGCGCGAGCGGCAGGCCGCGGCCCGGGTCGAGTTCGGTGGTGGCCGTGTGACCGAGGGCGTTCGTGGTGACGATCTTGGTCACGACCGACCCGGACGCCGGCGTGTAGGCCGTCGTGGTGGTCTTGCCGTAGATGTCGGTCGCGGAGGTGATACGGCCGTTGGCGTCGAAGGCAGCGGTGCCCTGGGTGGTGTATTGCGGGACGCCGTTCGTGAAGTCGGAGAGGGACTCCGTCTTCACGACGTTGCCTACGGCGTCGTACTGGACCTTGGCGTCGGAGATGACGTTCTCGGGGCCGTAGATGACGGCGGCGTTACACGCCGCGGCGACGGTCTGGACCCTGGTCTGCTGGGACTTGAACCACTTACTGGCGTCGTCGAGGTACTCGTACCGGGTGCACGTGTCGTCGTTCGCGTCGGACGTGTCGCCCTTGTACCAGGTCCAGTTGATGCGGCCTTCGGTGTCGTAGTCGTGCTCGACGGCGGTCTTCCGCTCGCCGCGGTTGCCCGACAGGATCGTGCGGGAGGACGTCGCCTTCTGCCCCTGGACCCAGGACTCCAGGGGCGAGGCCCCGGTGGCCGAGCGGTTGCGGGAAGCGATCGGGCCTTGCAGGTACGGGGTGCTGATCGTCGCGGAGCTCAGCGCGCCGGAGACACCGTTGAAGTACTGCGTTTCCCTGACCTGGCCCGCGAGCATCCGGTGGTCGGCGACCGAACTGGTGTCGGAGGCTGTGATCGAGACCGAGCGACGGGTGCCGTTCTCCATGAGGTCGCCGTCGAGGCCACGGTAGAAGAGGGTCTCCGTGCGGGTGAGGACGTCAGGGGCAACGCCGTGGACGGCTTTCACCTTGGCGTAACCGCGGTAGACGGACCAGGTGCGGGCGGGCTTGTTGGTCAGCTCGCTGGCGTCGTCGTAGGCCCAGGCCGGGCTGCCGACGTAGGTGTAGTTGACCTCGCGGGTCGGCGAGGTGCCGTTCTTGTCCTCCTCGCGGACCTGGTCCACGCGGTACTTGTGGAACCAGTCCGTGGAGTACTGCTTCTTCAGACCCGTCGGATCGGTGGGGTCGTTCGTCTCGACGACCACCGGGAAGCAGCGCAGTCTGTTGTCGTCGGGAGAGGAGGGAAGGTTGACGGAGCCCGGGACGCTGGAGCACTCGGTGGGCGCGTACACGACCATCGTGCGGGCGCCGGTCTCCGTGTTGATCTGCGTCACGCGCCAGCGGAGGTGCGGCGGATTCCCGTCGCTGTCGTTGTCGACGCGGTTGGGCTTCTGGACGCCGACGAAGGTTACGGGGGGAAGGCCGATCGACGCACCGTTCTGGTCGGTGCGCTGGATGCTCTTGAGCCACAGGGGGTACTCGCCGTTGACTGCGCCGTCGCCCGTGGACTGGAAGGAGTGGTCGAGGGTCCAGGTGTCCACCGGGGTGGACACGCCGTTCTTCAGCACCTTGGTGGTGATGCTCTTCAGGAGCTTGCGGGTGAAGAACGTGGGCGAGTACCGGTCGGTGCAGGTCTGGCCGGACGCGCAGAGCTGGTCGGCGGGAACGTCGGGCCAGCTCTTGGCGACCTCGTAGGCCGCCGTGGAGGTGAGCTTGGCCTCGGCGCAGTCGAAGGTCGGCGTGACGATGCAGCGTTCCTTGGCGTCGTACGTCACCTCGGCGGGCGCTGCGGCGAACAGGTTGTCGGAACGCAGGCCGTACGCGGCGCGCTTCAGGTAGCCGGCACGGTCGTAGCCGCGGGCTGTCGAGGTGCCGGTGGTGGTGACGTTGGAGCCGTAGTAGTTGCGCTCCTTGGCGTACCAGTACGTGAGGGCGTTGCCGCGCGGGTCGACGACGTAGTCGAGGTTCCAGCGGTACGTCTGGTCACAGACCGAGGCCGCGTACGACGACGCGTAGCAGGGCTCGCCGTCGTGGTTGCCGTAGACCGGGACGTTGAGCGCCGAGTTGGTCTCGGCCTTGCCGGTCGCCCAGCCGGGCAGGTGGTTGAGGCCGAAGTGGTACTGCACGCCCTCGCTGTTGGTGACGACCCAGTATTCGCCCTCCTTGTCGCCGTTCTCGGCACCGGTGAGCAGGTCGACCTTGGAGCCGTCCTGGTTGGCCGGGTACCACTTCTTGTCGGCGTCGTTCAGGACCAGCGAGGTGGAGGAGCCGTTGAGGGAGAGCGTGACCATCGGAGGGCCGTGACAGAGGTCGCCCGTCGGGTGGGTCGTGGGGTTGTTGAACCCGCTGTTCTCCTTGCGGTCCTCGGCGCAGGACACGTACGTCCGCTCGATGAAGCTGGAGCCGGTGTCCCAGCCGTCACCGACCCACGACGGCTGCTGTGAGGTCGCGACTGTGCGCCCGTCGATGCTGCCGGAGTTGTAGCCGATGGAGAGGGACGGGCCGGGGCCGCCGAGGGATGCCGGGATCTCCATGGGGTACGTCCAGGAGAAATCACCGGTGGAGCCGCCGGCCGACCAGGAGCCCGTCGGGCTCAGTGACGTCGCTTTGAACGTGCCCTTGGAGCCGGAGGCCGAGGCCGTCGCGGCGAGGACGACCGCCCCGGAGCTGGCGGCGGCCGTGCTCGCGTCCGCGGTGTCCGCGCCTGCGGCGGAGCGAGCGGCGAAGGTGCCGGTCAGCGTCCCGGTCTCGGTGTCGTTGACGCTCGCCAGCGGGACGGAGCCCTGACACTCGGGCTTCTCGGGTGTCGTCAGCACACACGCGGGGCGCTGGCTGAACCGCAGCCGGGAGCCCCAGTCACCGCCGTAGGCGTGGGCGAAGGAGCTGTAGTCCAGCTCGACGGAGAGCGGATTGGTGGCCGTACCCCCGTCGGTGCGCTGGACGGACAGAAGGAGGCCCTGGACGCCCGCCTTGCGGGCCTTGTCCTGGCCGTGGACGGAGACCTTCGCCGTGAGGGCGGGCGCGTCGGCTGCCGGAGCGACGGCTCCCTTGGTCGCGGTCTTGTCGCCGAGCGCGAGACGCACGGGCAGTGAGCCCGCACGTGCCGAGGGGCCGACCGGTGCGGCCTTGTCCCGCTTGGTGTCGGCGCCGCGAGCGGCGGACCCGGCGGACTGGCCGGCCGCGGCCTTCGGCACGGTGGCCTCAGCCGTCGCCGGGGCGGGCCAGCGCACGTCCGGGGCCGCCTTCAGGGCCGCCCGGCTGCTCAGGTCCGGAGGCGTGGCCGGCGCCTTGGTGGTCGTGGGCGCCGCCGGGACGTCCGTGACCTTCTGGAGCTCGGGCAGGCCCCGCGACTCCGCTGCCTGGGCGGCCACGGGGGAGAGCGACGCCCCCGAGGCGATGACGGCCAGCGCGAGTGCGGAGAGCCCGGAACGCCATGTTGGAGATGTATGTCTGGAAAGTTTTCGCGCATGCCAAAGCGGCACGTGAACCCCCACCCCTGAAATCGTTGATCACGCGAACAGGTGCAACTTACGCAGGGCGATGAAGTGCAACAAGGGAGGTCTTCAGGCGGGCTTCTCGGGAAACGGCGTTTCGATGGGCAAATCAACACGATCTACTGACGAGCGCGCTGAGAGTTTGTCAAGTCGACCGAGCTCCTTGGCTCTCTGTCGGTCGGGCCTGCTAGAAAGCAGCCTGAACGATTCCGTTCGAGTTCCGGAGGTCGCGCCCGAGGGGGATTTCTCCCTGTAAATCAGGGGGGCGGGTGTTGGCCTCAAGTGCTGGAATTCATGATCGAGAATGGGATGGATCCCGCTCCATGAGACAGTTCATGTCGAGAAAGACCGACCCCGGGGGGGTCATGCGAAGAGGGATATCGGCAGTCGTCGTCGCGGCGATGTCCGCAGGCCTCCTCTCCGTGGCGACTCCCGTGTACGCCATGGCGGAGGCGCCCGCAGCCGATGCTCCCGCCACCTCACAGGCGGAGCGGGACGCCCGGGTGACGGCGCAGGCCCTCAAGGAGGCCAAGCGCACCGGCAAGCCCGTCGAGCTCGTGTCCCGGCGGACGGAGACCGACGAGGTGTTCATCAACCCGGACGGCACCGCCCGGGTCGACCGGTCGATCCTGCCCATCCGCGTCCGCCAGGGCAGCAAGCTCGTCGACATCGACCCGAACCTGGCGGCGGGCTCCGACGGCCGGATCGCTCCCAAGGCTTCGAAGCTGGCCGTCTCCTTCTCCGGAGGCGGTGACGACATCTTCGCCACCATGATCCGCGAGGGTCGGACCGTCACCCTCACCTGGCCGCACGGGAAGCTCCCGAAGCCCACGGTGAACGGCCGGACCGCCACGTACACCAACGTGCTGCCGGGCGTCGATCTCACCGCCACCGCGGATGACATCTCCTTCTCGCACGCGCTCGTCGTCAAGACGCCTGCCGCGGCCAAGAACCCGGCCGTCCGGTCCGTCGAGTTCGGGCTGAAGGCGCACGGTCTCCAGGTCACGCAGGAGGCCGCCGGCGAGATCCTCGCCACGACCCCGTCCCGCAACGCCCTCTTCGCGGCCCCGCAGCCGCATATGTGGGACTCCGCCGGCACGGACAGCACCACGTCGGGCGCCTCGAATACGGCCAAGAGCGCCAATGCGCCGGTGGCGCGGTCGCTCCAGGACACCCTCGAAGGCGCTGTCGAGGGCAGCAAGCGGGCCAAGCTGGGCGTGAAGCTCGGCGCGGGCAAGCTCACGCTGACCCCGGACGTCAAGCTGCTGGACGACCCGACGACTGTGTACCCGGTCGTCATCGACCCCGACTGGACCGATCCCGCCGCCAAGAACGCCTGGTCGATCGCGTACAAGAACACGGCCTACCCGGGTTCCGAGAACACCGTCTACTACAACGGCGGCACCCTCACGAAGGAAGCACGGGTCGGTGTCTCCATCGACTCGGCCAACGGCAGTACCTCCCGCGCCCACACCTACTTCCGCATCCCCATCGCGAACCTCGCGGGCAAGCAGATCATCCAGTCGACACTGCGAATGCTGCAGACGCACGCCGGCTCCTGGTCCTGCAATTCCGGTGACGTCCAGGTGAAGACCATCGGCGGCTCCCTGCCGGGCAACATCACCTGGAACAACCAGCCCGCGTGGGGTGCGCTCGCGGACGCCTCCGGGGAATCCTACGGAGGCCGCAACTGCCCGACCGACGACGCAGGCCTCGTCGAGTTCGATGTCAAGGGCGCGATCAACGAGGCCGTCGCCGACAAGTGGACGAGCTGGGCTTTCGTCCTGACCGCCAAGTCGACCGCCGTCGACACCTCGTGGCGCAAGTTCGACCCCGAATCCGTGCGGTTGTCAACGCTCTACAACACCCTCCCCACCAGGCCGACCCTGTCGATCGACCCGTCGGTCCCGTGTGCGGGCGGCATCATCGGCACGACCGACGAGATCGTCCTCACGGCCTCCAAGTTCAAGGACGCGGAGGACGTCGACCTCGACGTCGAGTTCAAGTACGCGCAGTACGGCAAGCCGGGGAAGACCGTCGTCGTGGATTCCAGCAGCGGGGGGACCGCGCGTCTCCGCATCCCCGCAGGGACGGTCCTGCCCTCCGCTCTGCACTGGTACGAGGCCGTCGTCAAGGACGGTACCGCCAACAGCCCGAAGGCCGGCCGCTGTTACTTCACCTACGACCGGACCGGGCCGAAGCAGGCCCCGAAGGTGAGCTCCCCGCAGTTTCCCGAGGACGCGGAGAAGGCCTGTGAGCCCGGCGTGACCGTCCCGTGCTCGCAGCCCGCACGCACGACCGGGTCGTTCACGTTCTCGGCGAACCCGGCCGCGGGCGAGGCCAACGACATCACCGAGTACGTCTACTGGACTGACTACGACACCGTGGAGAGGTCGGTGAAGCCCTCGGCCACCGGCGGATCGGTGACCGTCAGCCTCAAGCCGCTGAGCGCCGGTCCTCAGTTCCTCTACGCGCGCAGCGAGGACGCGGCCAACAACCGTTCCGCCGTCAGGAAGTACCTCTTCATCCCGGCGCGCCGCGCCGAGCGGGACAAGTTGGGCGACCTGAACGGTGACGACCTGGTCGACCTCGTCACGGTCGACCCGGGGTCGGGCAAACTCTGGACGTACCCGGGCCGTGGCGACGGCACGTTCGGTGCGGGCACTGCCGCCGTGGGCGAGACGTTCGCGGCGGGTACGGTGTCGAACGGCGGCAGCTGGGACGCCGAGGACGGGTACGAGGACATCGTGGCCCTCCGGCCCGCGGAGGATGCCCCGGAGACCTACGAACTGTGGGCCTATCCGGGCAACGGCGACGGCAAGTTGGAGGACGACAGCAACAAGCGGCAGAACCTGACGGTCGCCGACAACAATAACTGCCACGACCACACCACCCCCGGGGTGCAGTGCGACAACCACTGGCGCGACGGAGCCGAGATCGTCTCCGTGCCCAGCTTCAGCGACGACGACGGGCCCGTCAACGGTCCGGGCGGCCCGGACGATGTGCTCGACACCCACGACTTCCCTGACCTGCTGGTCAAGGAGGGGCCGTACCTCTGGCTCTACCTCGGTTCCAGGACCGGTGGCCTCCTCGACAACTTCGGCCCTCCGATCGCCCTCGGCAACGCCGACTGGCAGGACATGACCGTCATGACCCCGGGTGACCTCAACAAGGACGGTCTTCCGGAGATCTGGGCGCGGGACAAGGTCAAGGGCACGATCCACGAGTACAAGAGCCGTCGCGTCCCGAGTACGCCCGGGCAGGGCGGCGTCTTCGCCGATCTCACCGTGTACGGAGACGCCGCGGTTCGTCAGACCTCCATCGGCTCCGGTTTCAAGGGCACCGATGTCCCGCACCTGGCCACCACCGGAGACTTCGAGACCTCCGGCTTCGAGGGCTACGGCTTCGCGGATCTCTGGTCGAGGGACGGGTCCGGCCGCACGGTCGCGTATCCCGGCCAGGCGCCCGTCAACGGCTCGTCGTTCAAGGCGTCCCGCTACATCGCCACCACCGGCTACGACTGGGCCGACTGCAAGAGCTTCGCGCCGGCGACCGGTACCACTCCCATCCCCGTCTGTGGTCCGATCCTCGGCAAGTACGAGGCTCTCGGGACGACAGCCTTCGGTAAACCGACATCCGGCGTGACCAACGTCAGCGACGGTGGCCGGTACGTCAACTTCGCCCAGCCGGGCACCACGGCGACCAACCGCGCCATCTCCTGGAGCAAGACCACGGGCGCCTGGGCCGTTTCCAACGGCGTCTTCACCCGGTGGGTCGCCGCCGGGCGGGAGACCGGAACCCTCGGCTACCCGACCGCGGACGAACGGCAGACCGGGGTCCAGGGCGGCACCTTCATCACCTTCGCCAAGGCGGGCAGGCCGGGCGCCATCTACTGGCGGGACGGCATCGGCTCCGAGATGATCACCGGTGCCATCTACAACCAGTACGTGAGGCTCGGCGGTGTCCGGGTCTTCGGCTACCCGACCGGCGACGCGGCGGCGACGACGCCCGCCGGCCTCGTCCAGCACTTCCGCTCCGGCACGTCCACCACGGACAACCACTCCTTCTACTGGAACAGTGCGAACGGGGCGTGGCCCGTCTCCGGTGCGATCCGCACCCAGTGGCTGAGCAAGGGCGGTCACACCGGCACCCTCGGATTCCCGATCTCGGCCGAGGAGAACGTCTACGGTGGCAGGCGGACCAGGTTCCAGGGGGGCTATGTCCGCTGGAACCGGGAGAGCGGCCACGTAGCGGAACACGCCTGGACCGACCGGACCGCGCACCTGCGGACCGACCTGGCCGGCGACTTCGACGGTGACGGCAAGACCGACGTGTTCACCGTCTACGACTACGAGAAGGGCGGCATCGGTCTCTACGTGGCCAAGGCCAACGCGGACGACGGCCACAACCCGCCGGTGGAGTACTTCGCCACGGACGACCCGGGCGACTGGTACTACGACAGCAGCAAGTGGGCCTCCGGCGACTTCGACGGCGACGGCCGCGACGACCTGGTGGGCTTCTACGGTTACGGCGACGGAAGCGTCAAGGCGTTCTCCTTCCTGAGCCAGGCCAAGGGCGGCCCCGTCCAGCGCACCAGCATCGCCCTGCCGACGGGCCAGTGGAACTGGTCCAGGAGCACGATGCTCGCAGGTGAGCTCAATGGCGACGGCCGCGACGACCTCGTCTTCACCTACGATTACGGCGACGGCGTTCTGGGCGTCTTCCGGGCGCTGTCCCGGGCCGACGGAACTTTCGAGAACCCGGTGATGTCGTTCAAGACCGCGACGGGCTCCTGGTACGCGTCCTCCGCCAGATACACGATGGGGGACACGAACGGCGACGGCCGCGACGACCTCGTCGCCTTCTACGGTTACGCCTCGGGTGAGTCTCGTCTCTTCACCTTCACGGCGCAGGCTGACGGCGCCCTCGGCTCCTTCGTGGGATCCTGGTCCGCGCCGGCCGGCGCCTGGGAGCGCGATCGGGTCAAGATGACCACGGGCGACTTCGACAAGGACGGCCGCGACGATCTCACGATCATGTACGGGTACGACGACGGGCGCACCGAGGTCCGACTCTCCCACGCCCGTGCGGACGGCGGCTTCGACGGGTTCGTAGTTCCGTACGCCACCGAGCCGGGCGGCTGGTACTCGCCGAGCACCGGGAACCTCGTGACCGGTGACATGAACGGCGACGGTCGCCCGGACGTCTCCGTCTCCTACAACTACGCCGTGGGTGACACGTACTTGTTCACCTTCCACGGCAACGCGGCGGGGACGATCGACAAGGGGGCGCGCGGCTGGTATGCCCCCCCTGGCACCTGGTGATGTGACACACCGGGCCCTCAGCGCATGACAAGGGCCGCACCCCACTCAGGGGCGCGGCCCTTCGAGTGCCTTACGGCGACGGTCCGGCGTCTGCTCCAGCGAACCCGGTCGGAACGACCTCAAAGGGATGGCTACGGCGGACCAGATCCGGCGGAAAAGGGAAGCCACCAAGAACGAACTACGCCGGTCCGGCGCGACCTCGCCGGCCCTGTCCTGCGCGTTGCCGTGGTGAACTCGTGCACCCGCGGGCGCGGCAGGGGATGCGGCGGCTCTGAGCTGCGGTGATGTGCGTTGCGTTCCGCAGGGGTCGGGGAAGCGTTTTCAGCAGCTCCTACGAGAGGGCTCTGACCTGCGGCGATGGGGTTTTCTACAAGCCCCCTCGCACTCTGCGAGCGTGCCGTCGAGCAGTACGTACTCGGGATCGGTCTCCCGCAGGATCCGCAGCAGTCCGGGTGCTCGGCGGGATAGGTGATCGACGGCGGCGGTGACATAGGCGTGGGCAGTGCCGACGGATATGCCGAAGCCTGCGGCGATCTGTGTGAGGGTGTCGTGCCGGCGGAGGTAGACCAGGCCGACGAGGGCCCGCTGGTGAGGCGGGAGCTCGCATCGTCGGTCACCCTCACAGGTGACGATGAGCATCGTGACCCACTCGACCAGGGCGTGAGGCAGGTCGAGTGCGGCAGGATACGGAACCAACGAGGCTCCTGTGCTGATGAGTTGAGACGTCGAACACCTCTCTCAACGGCACGGGAGCCTCGTACGTTGCGGACCCAAGCCCGCCACCCGATCAGTGGCCACCTGAAAGAGCTCAGTGAGCCTCTTTCATCCTATCTCTGTAGAGTGAAATGGCAGGTCAGCAGGGGTGCACAACGAGACGAGGCTCCTGGTCGTCGCGGCGGGGTTCTCTATGCACCAGGCATCGTCCGAGGAGCCTTGCTTGGCCCCGTATCGTGCTGCGGTCGACGTCCCGCATGAGCTGGTTGAGCACGTTTCCTGGCTCATCTACGCACGACGGTGTGGACGCCGTTCGCGGTGGCGGAAGCTGGGGTGCTTCCAGCAGGCCCTGCTCGCGCTGGTGCACCTGCGCAAGAACGAGACGCTGCCCGCCCTGGCAGTGGGCTTCGGCATTTCGACAGTCACTGCATGGTGCTACGTCGACGAGACCCTCGACGCCCTCGGGGCATGGGCGCCTGGCCTGCATGGGGCCCTGACCGGCCTGGGCGAGGGCGACCACGTGATCGCCGGCGCCACCGTCCGCACCCCATACTACCATCACCGCGGACAGCCCGAGCACTACCAGCAGTTCAACCGCGACCACGCCCGGCTGAGGGCTCCAGGAGAACGGGCCTTCGCGCAGCTGAAGTCCTGGCGGCTGCTCCGACGAGCCAGGTGTTCCACTCGCCGCATCGGCACCATCGTTCAGGCCGTCCATACGCTGCTGACCTGCAGCTATTCAGGATGAAAACGGCTCACTGGGTAGAGGGGGTGACATCGGCCGGACGCCATGACATGGTCAACTGCCATATAGTTTGCTGAATTTGGGGGCATTGTGGGAGCTGGACCCATTGTTGTCGTCCTGGCGGTGGCGTGGCTGCTCGTGGCGCTGATCCCGCTGCGCTCACCGTCCGCACGCAAGGGCCTCGGGGCATTCGTCCTCAGCGTGTCGGTCCTCGCCGTCATCGGTGCCAGCGTCCTGGCTGACCAGGACGAGAAGAGCCCGGACTACACCGGAACCTCGCCCGCGGTCCTCGCCATGTTTGCTGTCGGCCTGATGGTCGCTCCCGCCGTCATCGCCGCGATCGTACGCTTGGCCCGGGCCAGCGGCACCAACTGAACCTGTTTCATCCCGCCTCTGAGGGGCTATAAGGCCTGGTCAGCTGGGGTGGTGACGTGGCAGAGCCCCCGGTCGTTGGCGGTGTTGATTCCACTCGACACTGCCGACAGCCCGGGGGGGGGGCTCTGTTGGTTCCGTATCCTTCCATGCTCGACGTCCCGTACGAGCTGGTCGAGCATGTCTCCTGGCTCATCTACGCCCGAAGGCGTGAACTGAACTCGCCGTGGAGACGACTCGGCTGCTTCAAGCAGGCCCTCCTCGCACTGGCCCACCTTCGCAAGAACGAGACGTTCGCCCAGCTCGCGGCCGGGTTCGGCGTCTCGACCGCGACGGCCTGGCGTTACGTCGACGAGACCCTGGACGTCCTCGCGGCCTGGACGCCGGACCTGCACGAGGCCCTGACCGGCCTGGGCGAGGGCGACTTCGTCATCGTCGACGGCACCCTGATCCCCATCGACCGGATTGCCGCGGACGAGCCGTACTACTCGCAGAAGCACCGCAAGCACGGCATGAACGTGCAGGTCATCGCGCGACCCGACGGCACACCGCTGTGGTTCTCCCGCGCGACGCCGGGCCGCACCCACGACCTGACCGCGGCCCGCGCCCACGGCATCGTCCAGGCCTGCCTCACCCGGCAGATCCTCGTGCTCGCGGACCGCGCCTACCAGGGCGCCGGCGCCACCTTCCGCACCCCGTACTACCGTCACCGCGAACAACTCGCCCACTACCAGCAGTTCAACCGCGACCACGCCCGACTCCGAGCACCCGGCGAACGCGCCTTCGCGCAACTGAAGTCCTGGCGAATCCTCCGCCGGGCCAGATGCTCTACCCGCCGCATCGGCACCCATCGTCCAGGCCGTTCACACGCCGCTGACCTGCAGCTATTCAGGATGAAAAAGCTCAGTGAGCATTTTCAGCGCGGCCACTGATCAGGTGACGTCGGTGAGGTCGAGGTGAGGGCCGCAACGCACAAGGCTCCCGTGCCGTTGGGGGAGGTGTTCGAAGCCTTAACCCGCCTGCACAGGAGCCCTGTTGGTACCCTATCCTGCCGCACTCGACCTCCCGCATGCCCTCGTCGAGTGGGTCACGATGCTCGTCGTCACCCGTGAGGGTGACCGATCCGCAACTGGGCGCCGGGGTGGGGCCGTTCCTTGCGGACGATCAACCGTATTCCCTTCGGCCGGCCCTTGAGGCAGTCGCCGGTGATCTCGGCGACCCAGGCCCCGTCCCGGATCTCGCCGCCGGGCTCGGTCGCTGCCGTCCAGGCCGTGGCGGGGACCTTGAGTACGGCCTGGTGAATCTGCTCGGTGATGGTCATACCGACCGAGTACAACAGCCACCGGCCGCGCTGGGCGAGCCAGGCGACGAACTCGTGGGTGCCGCCGCCGGAGTCGGTACGGATCAGCGTCCGGCGTCCGCGCCGGTGCTTCTTCGGCAGCTGTGCCAGGGCGAGTGGGGCCGTTTCGATATGGTCGGCGGCGGTGTTGCTGCCGGCGTTGCCCGGCCTGGGCAAGCCGGCCACCGGCTCCCCGGACCCGCCGCTTCCGTGATCGACGAAGGCCATCAGAGGGTGGTGTCCGAAGGTCTTCTTCCAGGTCGCGGTGGCGTCCTGTTTCTCGGAGTGGGCCAGCACGAGCACCCCGTCCAGGTCCACGATCACCTGCCCAGCGGCGTCCGGAGCCGCGTTCTTGGCCGGATTCCAGACGCGCTCGCGGGCTTCGGCCCGAGCGGCCCGTATCGCGGCCAGGGCCTTCGGCCCGGCAGCGGCGAGGGTGTCGACGAGCCGGGAGACGGTCGGGTCGGAGGCCACCGGCCCGAACACGCCGGGCTCGGCCCGCAGCATCCCGACATCCGCGAGGCAGTCCCCGCCGAGCGCGACCCGCGAGGGCCACGTCCAGCAGGATCTTGCCCGGATCGTGCACCGCCCGCGGACGTCGCCACGGCGTCAGTGCCGCCGATATCGCCTGGTCCAGTCCGGCCTTGCGGACCGTCTCGACCAGCAGCACGGCCCCGGCCTGGGACACCACCGCATGACCGCCGCCCTCAACGCGGACACGCGGATAGGACCCGATACGCAGCTTCACCTGGGAAGTGCCTCCGGCTGGTGCGGGAACAAGGACCTCGACAATCCTCATTCTCGCTGATCAGAGCAATGCCGGTGAGTTAACGCGTCGGTGCAGGTCAGGCACTTGATGGTGCGGGGTTTGGATGGGAATATCCCTTGGTGACGTTCCGTGATCCGTCACTTCTGGTGATGTGTCGCCGGAGGCCGGACACGGCAACGGAGCTCCCTGTAAGACAGAAGATCGACCAAGATCCGACTGTCCGCGAGGGAACTCCGTTGGGTGTTCAGTGTGCCATCGTCCGCATGCCGTCTGCCATCGCCGAGGGCAGCCAGGCCCCGTTGAACGGGCTGGTGGCGCCCTCGGACCGGCGCTTTGGCGAGCATATCCGTCTCGGTGTGCTGACCGAGGAGATCCGTCCTGAACTGGTGGACGAGGTCGTGGAGTTGACCGGCTGCGGCGAGCGTCGTCGCCGGTTGTTGCCGGCCCGGGCGGTGGTCTACTTCGTCCTGGCGTTGTGCCTGTTCAGCAGCTCTGACAGTGCGGGGCCGCCGGGATACCGGTCGGTCCTGCGCACGTTGACGGAGAAACTGCGGCATCTGCCGGGCCTGTGCGTGCAGCGCTTGCCCACCAGTTCGGCCCTGACACGGGCCCGGCAGCGGCTGGGCGACAAGCCGTTGCAGGCGCTGTTCGAGCGGCGGTGCGGCACGCTGGCCGCAACCCTCACGCCGGGTGCGTTCGCCTTCGGGCTGCGGCTGGTCGCCTGGGACGGCACCGCGCTGGACGTCCCCGACACCCCGGCGAACGCCGCTGAATTCGGCTTCACCGGCAAGGGCGGGGTCAACCAGAGCGGACACCCGCAGGTCCGACTGATGGCGCTGACCGAGTGCGGCACCCACGCTCTGGTCGATGCGGCCTTCGACGCCGTGGCCGGATTCAGCGAGCACAAGCTCGCCCGCCGGCTGCTGGCCTCCTTGCGACCGGACATGCTGCTGCTGGCCGACCGCAACTTCGCCGGATACCAGCTGTGGGGCCTGGCCCGCGCCACCGGCGCCCACCTGGCCTGGCGCATCAAGAAGAACCTGGTCTTCGTGCCGCTGCGAGTGCTGTCCGACGGGTCCTACCTGTCCATCATGCGCACGCCCGCGGAGAACATCCGCCACGGTCAGGCCCGCGCGGCCGGACGCACCCTGGCCGAGCCGCCCCGGGGACACCTGGTGCGGATCATCGAGTACACCGTGACCATCCGCCCGCAGGCCGGCCCGCCCCGCACCGAGACGTTCCGGCTGGTCACCAGCCTGCTGGACCACCGCCTCGCCCCGGCCCACCAACTGGCGACGGCCTACCACCAGCGGTGGGAGATCGAAAACGGGTTCGCGGAACTGAAGAACCGCCTACGTGGTGCCGGATTCATCCTGCGCTCCAAGGCGCCCGAGCTGATCTGCCAGGAGATCTACGCCCTCCTCACCGTCTACCAGGCACTGTGCGCACTTCAGACGCGCGCGGCAGAACACGGCGGGACCGATCCCGACCGGATCTCCTTCACCGTCACGGTGCAGCTCGCCCGGCTGGCCGTCGCCGCCCAGGCCGCAGCCGACGCCACCACGCTGGACACCGCCCGCCGCGAGGTCACCACAGAGCTGTTGGCCGCCCTCCTCCCGCCCCGCCGCAACCGGCAGTGCCAGCGCATCAAGAAGCCGTCCAAGAACACCTTCGAAGTCAGAAAACGAGACCAGCCCCGCACTCCCAGTAACGTCCGCTACACACTCAAAGTCACCAAACACCCCACCTGACCTGCACCGACGCGTTAACTCACCGGCATTGCTGATCAGAGGCACTTTCTGCCGGCCGCGTTGTGAGCTCGTGATCCATCCGATAGCGTCGATGGGCCAGTAGTTGGGGGAAGGGCAGGGGGGAGCGGGCGCCATGGCTATCTTCGAGGCGCTGTCGTCGGCTCTCGGATCTTTCACCGCCCTCGTCACCAACTGGCCAGGGCCAAGGAATCGGCATACCGCCCGTCGCGGACTGGTCCACAGGACCGATCCGCCGCCCATCACCAACCACGGGACAGTCACCGTGACAGGCGACACCAATCGCGTCGTGGTGCAACACGCCACCGGGAGCTTCTACATCGCCCAGGTGTCCGGCGACCAGTCCGAACTGGACAGCACCGTGGCACGAGAGCTCCCGGCTGGCTGGGTCGAAGCACTCGACGAACTCCCTCCCGACGAGCGGAGGGAAGCGGCCCGGCGCATGTGGGCTGTCCAGGTGACTCGCATTCGCCAGCACTCGCCCGAGTCCCACAGCGATGAGTCCGACGTAGAGAGCACTGTGGAACGGCAACTGCCGACCGGCTGGCTCGAGCACCTGGACAAGCTCTCGCCTGAGCAGCGGCTTGCGGTGGCAAAGAAGCTGTCCGAGGCCTTGGACAGCGGGATCTCCCCGGACCTGCAGCCACTTAGGCGTGTACCCCTTCCCGACTCACTGGTCGTTGCTGACCCCATGAGCCAGGGCGTCGACCTCCGCTTCACGGATCCGCCAGAGCCGTTGTCACTGGAAGAGAGTGCAGCGGTCGCCGATCGATCCGGGAACAGCATCGATCATGCTCTCGCCATGCTCTTCCTTCGCCTCGGGCCTCCGCCCGAACCGACCGAACTTGACTACGCGCCCGCTGGCAACGGCGGTGGAGGGGTCCAGCAGTGACCACAGAGGACATGGGGGCACTGCCCGTCCCTCAGATCCCAGAAAGCGATCCTGTGCTGTCCGCTGGGCTGAGCATCGCGAAGCAGTGGGGTGCGGTTCTCGATCCTGGGCAGCTCGATGTCGCTCTCAGGGCGCTGGAGCCTCAGCTGCGCCGCGAGCACAAGGAGCGCATGTTCCGGCTGGAGATGCAGCGGGAGGCCGTCGAGCAAGCGGCGCGGGAGATGCGCGACGCCGCCGCCCACAAGCGGTACCTGGCCGGCTTGATCGCGGGCACGGTCGTCGCGATCACCATGCTCGGTGCCGGGGTGTACGTGGCGAAGGACTCCTGGTGGCTGTCGGTGCTTTTGTGCGGGCCGAGCCTGCTCGCGCTGGTGAAGATCTTCGTCCTCCGCCGCAGCGATGCGGGAGACATGGATGCCGTGTCGGGCGCGACTCGACGCGGCATGAACGCTGCTGGAGGGGCTCAGCCTCCTCCCCCGCCCGTGGTCTGAGACTGCGCCATCGTGGGACTGTCTGGTCGCCTCCACGTGCAGCTCTTGCTCAGGGGGTCGGCGACAGGAACGGCCGCGATCGGCCGGTCACACGTGAGGCAGTGCACGCGGGGCAGTTTCATCACACCGGCCAGTGCGGCGGTGCAGGCCCCGGCCCCGCCAACGGTTCAGCCCAAGCCCCATTCCCGGGCGAACATGTCGGCCGGCTCGGCGTAGTACGCCTCGGTCTCCTCGTTGATCCGTTCGCAGATGCAGCGGAGTTGGCCATTAGGCCCGGCGGGCTGTGCTTCCTTGCACTCCTCGTAGCACTCTTCGTCGGGCTGCGGGTACGCCATGACGGGGGCTCCTTCGCGGTCCTGATCCCGTGGGCCGGGATCTCCTGTCCTACCCGCGCCCGGGACAACAGAGGGCACTATCCGGCCTTTTCACAACCGCGGGGCTCGCAGCGGCCTGGTGACCGGCGTCGCGACCCCGGTGCACCGCGGCCGCTCCACCGCGACGTACGAGATCGTGATCACGGACGAGGCGGACAAGCGGGTCTGCACGGCCCGGCTGACCTGCATGCTCCGCGAGGTGTCCGCCAAGGACGCGGAGAACCTCCCCGGCGCCTCCGCCTGACGCCGCCAAGATCGCCCACGCCCCCGGCACGTTGATGAGGCTCGTTGAATTTCCACCCGATGCTCAGAGATTCCCCAGGCCTGCTCACACTTCTCCCCATCCGCAGCGCGTTGGCCTACGAACGGATGTCACTCAGGAGGGGCCGCTCGATAACCAGCCCAGCCCGAGCTGGAACGGCCGATGCTACGGCTGCTCGGTTGCCGCCGGCAGGTTGTGCCATGCATGTCCGCAGGCGCCTTTGCAGTACCTCTCGCGGCGGCGAGTGTCAGCAACGGCGAACACGGAAACGAGGACGCGGAACGCCTTGACGTGTTCGGCGGAGGGCAGGCCCGCGAACCCGTAACGGGGTGGGTCCATGCAGATCATGACCGAGGGGTTAGCCGTGGGCTTCACACCAGACCGCGCCACCCCCGCAGGGCCATCCGCAGCTGTAATGTGCGCCTGCATCGCATAGCCAGCGACTTCCTGTAGAACCATCTGCTGGCGTCTCGGGGCAAGGTCGGAGAACCAACTCACACCAGCGTCCAACGTGCGGAGCCCCTGGGCGATCTCGTTGACGACCCGCTCGATCTCGCGCCGGAAATAGCGGCCGTCGTCGCTGCTCGGTTCAGTCATCGCTGGATGATTTCACGACGCTGATTCCGGGCGAGGGCCAGTACCAGCACCCGACACAGCACGGGCGACCCCGGCCACCGTTGCCTCCGGCAATCAAGCGGGGAGCGAAGAGCAACACTGGCCGATTTCACAGATCCTCATCAACGTCACCCACGGTGACGGCCGGGGGCGTCGCGTTCCCCAGGTTTCCCGCCCCACCCTCAACTCCCGTACCGCCGCGCCCCCTTGCCCTTCCGGCCCCTCAGCCGCTTCACTGGCGCCCTCCCCCACAGGAGAGCGCCCGCCCACCACACACCGAGGGGTTCTTCTTGACCGCCGTACGACGTGCCACCGCCGCAGCCACCGCTGTCACCGCCGCGGCCTGCGCTGCCGTCCTCGCCACCGCGATCCCGTCCGCAGCGATCAACTCGTACAACGCCACACCCGCGCCCGAGCGCACCGAGGTCGGCGCACTCGTCGCCACCTGGGACAACGACGACGACCCCGCGACGCCCGACCGGGTCGACTGGGTCTGCTCCGGCACGATGATCGACGCGGACACCTTCCTGACCGCCGCGCACTGCACCACCGACTGGCCGGCGAACGTGAGGTTCTACGTCTCCCTCGACCAGGACGTGCAGGGCGGCCTCGACCGGGCGGCCGCCGAGCACCCCGGCGACCCGGCCGCCCAGGCGCGGGCCGTCGCCGTCGAAGGCGCCGCGCACAGCCACCCGGCCTACCCCGGCCCGGCCTCCGACACCCACGACATCTCGGTGATCCAGCTCCCGGCCGCGCAGGTCAAGGCCCGCTGGTCGTTCACCCCGGCCGCGCTGCCGAAGGCGGGCGCGCTCGGCGCACTCGGCCCGCAGGGGCTGAACGACACCGACTTCCTCGTCGCCGGCTACGGCACCCAGGAGGCCCGCCGCGGACCCGGTGGCCACACCCACCCGGGCGGCGGCGTCCGCATGAAGGCGCCGGTCGAGTTCGACGCCCTGAACGACGCCTGGGTACGGCTCGCGATGACCGCCCCGCAGGGCAACGGCGGTGCCTGTTACGGCGATTCGGGCGGCCCGAACTTCGCCACGCTGAACGGGAAGCTCACCCTGGTCGCCACCACGATCACCGGCGACACCCCCTGCTACGCCACCAACGTGGTGTACCGGCTCGACACCCCCGGGGCCCGCGACTTCCTGAAGCCGTTCGTCCAACTTCCGTGACCCACCCGCCTGTTGTACTCCATGTACGGAACGCCTAGCGTTCCCCTCATGGGGCTCCCGCGGCGCACGTCGGCCAGGACCGCCCTTCGCGCGGCCCTGGCCGTCTGCGTCCTGGGCGCGTTGGGCGCCCTGCCCGGCTGGGCTTCGGGGTTGCGGGCCAGGTGCTAGCGGAGCGCCTCGTCGCCGTCGAGGGTGTCCATTTCGGCAGTGTCCCACTGGGGTGCGGAAGGCTCATTTCGCGATCCTCCGCCCGTACGCCCCGGCCGCTGCCGACGGCTGGCGGCCGGCTCCGGGGGACGGTGCCTGCGGGAGCGGCGCGTGGACGATGGCCCCCTGGTTGGCCTCCGGGATGAGGCCATACACCAGGACACACGAGGCGTCGATACGGCCGGGGCTGTCGGTGTCGGTCGGCATCCACGTGGCCCACTCGTTCTCCAGGTCCGTCATCATGCCGCGCAGCCGTACCCGGTCCTCCACCATCTGCTGGGCGATCGGCTCCGCGCGCAACAGCTTGCCCTGCTTGGCGTGCACCGCGTCGATCAGCGGCATCAGCATCTTCTTCGGGATGCGGCCCTCGTCCTGGAGGGCCTTCCACGCGGTGCTGATCGCCAGGGTGCACATGTCCCGGCCGAAGTTCCATTCCACATAGATCACAGCGGCGTTCGTCTCGTACGCCAGCAGGCAGGCCCGGCGCGACCACTCCGCCGACGACATGGCCTCCGACCGGTCGTGCGTGATCCACACCCGGTTGTCGGCGCCGAGGAACCCGCCGATGATGCCGGCGACGTCGCGGCCACCGCCGGACGGGTCGATCGACACGGCGATCTTCTGCGGCTCCACCACGGTGATGCCGTCACGGATCGCCCGGAGCAGGTCACGGGAGACCAGTGCGCCCTCGGCGGGCTGCGGGTCGCCCTGCGACAGGGCGTGCCAGTCCCGGACGGACGACGTCCGCTTGACGTCCGCCCACCAGGCCAGCAGCGCCCGCCGGTTCTTCGTCGGGATCTTCGGGTGCGGCAGCGGGTCACCAGGGGCCCGCCCGAGGGGATCCGCACCGAACTTGGCGTCGGCGATGGCGGGCAGGTGCACGACCTTCCACCGGCCGCCGTCCTCCAGGCGGCCGTCCTCCTCCAGCCGTCGGCCGGCGAAGTCGTCCGGGTGCCAACGGGTCTGGATCGCCACCACGGCGTTGCGGTCCGGCTGCAGACGCTTCGTCGCCGCCGACGACCACCAGTCGTGGACGCGCTCGCGCATCTTCGCCGACTCCGCCTCAGCACGGTCCTTGTGCGGGTCGTCCACGACCAGCAGGTTCACCGAGAAGCCGGTGAGGCCCGCACCGAGGGACACCGAGCGGACGCCGCCCCCCTGCACCGTCTCGTAGTCCTGCGCCGCCTCCGACCCCGCCAGCAGCGACAGGTCGTACTCGCCGCCGTACTCCTGGATGTACCGGCGGATCGCCTTACCGCGCCTCAGCGCCAGGTCGTCGGAGTACGAGGTGACCGCGACACGGTCCTCCGCGTGCAGGCACAGCCACCAGAACGGCGCCCACTCCGCGACCGTCGTGGACTTACCCACCTGCGCCGGGGTGAGGACTAGGAGCCGGTCATACTCGCCGCGCTCCAGCCCCACCAGGGCCTGGCTGATGACTCGCAGGTGCGGGCGCATCCGGTACGACTGATCGAGGCCCCGGGCGAGCGTGGCCGGATCACGCAGCAGGTCCCGGGCCGCTGCCTTCTTCGCGGCCTGGAGCCGCTGGAACACCGCAGCGTCGTCAAGGTGGTCCAGCTCGCTGACGGCGGACTGCCTGCTCACTCGTCGCCACCACTGCCCTCGTCCACGGCCGGGGCAGGCACGGCGGTCTCCTCGTCGTCGTCCTCGTCGTCATCGTCGGGGAACGGCAGCGTCAGGTCCTCGTCGCCGGCCGTCTCGCCGCCCAGGTCGTAGCCGTCTTCCTCGTCGTCCTCGCCGTCGAGCGCCCGGACCCGGCGGGTGACCGACGCGGCCAGCTCGGCGAGCCGTACCCGCCGCTGCTCCGGCGGCATCTGCGAGAACTCGGCGACCTGGACCGTCAGCGGGTCGCCGTTGGCGCCGGTGACCGCGATCGTCTCCGTCGGATCGCCGAACAGGTTCCGCCGCAGCCGCATCGTGGTCTCCACGAACCGGGTGAACTCAGTGATCGTCATGTCGCCGACCTGCTGCTGCACGTGCGGGAGGGCCTGGCCGACCATGCCGGTCATGACGCGGAGGATCTTCATGTCGTCGCGGGCGGCCCGGCGGCGCTCCTCCTCCATCTCGGCGGAGTACTGCCGCTGCTGCTGGGTGTCCCAGGCGCTCGCACGGTCCTGCCACCGGTACTGAGCAGCGAGCGCCCGTACATGGCTGTACGAAAGTGCTAGCTCATCTGACGCTTTTGCAAGGGTTCTGGTCAGTCCGAGGTCCCGGAAGACGAGGAACCGCTGATGCCGCTTGGGGGTCTCTCCGGGCTGTCGTTCCCAGGGGTCCACGGTGGGGTCGAGGGTGATGCGGTCGCTCATGTCGTCACGGTCCTGTGTGGCCTGAACGGGGCGGTGTGCTGAGGGCGTGAAGGCCCACGGCGGTACGTGAGCAGGCCGTGGGCTTCACTGCGTCAGGGGCGTTGCGGGGCCTAGGTGGTGGCCGGCTCGCCTGCCTGGGTTGCCTCTTGTGCTGCCTGCTCGATCTCGCGGCGGGCGATGTCCGTGAGCATCGCGACCATGGTCGTGAAGTTCCGGACGTCCTTGCAGCGGCCGAAGGCGTAGACGGCGCTGGCGAACTCCTCGAACTGGTCCGCCGAGGCGACGCCGACGACGTCGGTGCCGGAGGCGATGGCGGTGATGGCGTCCTTGAAGTCCTCCATCTGGTGGGGGAGGAACATCAGGGTCGCGGCGCGCCAGTCGAACTCTCCGTGCGGGATGGCGAGCTTGGTGTCGTCGGCTTCGACGGTGGGCAGCTGGTCCTCGTCCAGGCCCGTGGCGATCAGGTCGTCCACGTTGTCGATCATGGAGACGAGCTGTGCGAGGACGTCTTTGTCGGGGTTGCCGTGCAGCTCGTTGTGGGCGATCTGCTTCGCGATGACCTCGGAGCGCCGCATCTTGCGGGTGTCGATGATCGCGGGGATGCGGTTGATGCCTGCGGAGCGGGCGGCGCGGGAGCGGTGGTGTCCGGAGATGACCTCGACGGGTCCCTCGCCTCCGGGCTGGTGGCAGTAGGGCAGGGACTCGAGAGCTCCCCGCTTGCGGATGTTGCCGGTCAGCCGCTCGAAGTGCCGGGGCTGCATGACCTGGGCGTTGATGTCCTGCTCGCGGAGGGTCGTGACGTCGACCCACCGGATGTACAGGTCTTCGCCGATCTGCATGGAGTCCATCGGCATGGGGACCGCGGCGGCCGGGTCCGCCGCCGGGGTGTCGCCGGCGGTCACGCTGTCGTCCTGCTTCGGCTCTTTCGCCATGACTTCTCCTTGGCCAGGAAGGTGGTGAGGGTGTCGGTGAGGGTGGTGTCGGTCCAGTCCGCGCGGTACGTGAGCTTGAAGCCGTCGGGGTGCTTGGCCCGGGACTCCAGGGCCATCAGGCCGCGTAGGCCCTTCGCTTCCGGGTGCCGGGTGAACTCGACGGTGACCAGGCCGTCGGAGGCGGCGAGGATGATCTCTGAGGCGCCGGTGAACACGAGGGCGGCGGTGCTGTGGCGGAGCGCGCACATGGTGGCCAGGCGGGTCAGGCGGTAGCTGTGGTGCGGGGCGCCGAACGCGAACCGCATCAGCAGGTGCGACGTGTACTTCTTCGTGCCCGGGTACGGGCGGGTCATCGTCTCGGCGCCGTAGCCGATGACGCCGGCCGCCTTGCCGTCGACGGCGACGAGGAGGTTGTACGAGCCGGGGGCCGCGGCAAGGCGGTGCATCCACAGGTCGCGGTAGTAGTCGCACTCGGTGCCGCGTACCGGGATCAGCTCGACGCGCGACTCCGGGGTGATCTCGTGGTCGGGGCTGATGATCGGGAGGTTGGTGGGCGTGTACGAGCGGGACATGCCCAGGGCGACCTTGGGCCCGCCCGTCAGCTTGAAGATCTCTTCCGGCCGGTTGCTGATGACGTAGGCGCGGGCGACGTCGCCGAGGGGGTGCGCGAACACCGGGGTCTCGTGGGCGGCGATCCCCGAGCGCTCCTCCTGGAGGAACATCAGCAGCGCCGCCTTGTCCCGCATGTGGTCGGCGAGGCGCTGCATGTCGACGTCCGGGTCGAACACCGAGTACGGCGGTTCGGCCCACCCGACCCGGCCGCCGGTGTCGAAGAACTTCTCGAAGCCGGCCTTGTACGTCGGCGGCGCGGCGATGATGATCGCGTGCGGGTCATCTTCGGCCTCGCGGATGTGATCCCACATGCACTTCGGCGTGAACTTCACGCCCGGCAGCCGCTCAGCGATCGAAGCCAGGCTTTCCGCCAGGCGCTTCTTGTGGACGTCCTCCCGCTGGACCATGTCGGTGACGAGGTTGTTCCAGTAGTCCGCCTCGCCCTTGGCCTGCATACGGGCCAGCCAGTGGACGTACAGCAGGTGCGCGGCCTGCTCGTGGAGCGGCGCGTCCGGCAGCTCGACGGGGTCGCCGTCGAGGGTCATGCCGAGGCTGGCCAGGTCGCCGCCTGAGACGCAGGTGCCGACGATGCCGGTGTAGAGGGTGACGTCCGACGTCTCCATGGACGACGGCGGGATGCCCGCGTTGGCGGCGACGAGGGCGGCGGCGAAGGAGCCCACGCCCACCTCGACGTACCTCGTGTACTGGTCACGCGGGAGCTTGTTGAAGACCTGTCGGTAGAAGGCGCGGTCTGGGGCTGAGGAGTTCCCGGCGAACAGGACGCCGGGCTGAGCGAATCCAGCGGGCATGGGGGTCCCTGGGGCGGTGTACTTCGCTCGGCCCACAACCAGCAGCGTGGAGAGAGGGTAGCCGCTTCACCTGGGCGGACCCGGTGGCCAGGTGACGGCCGGTCGGTGGTTGGGGAGGGTGTCGCCGTCGCCGGCGGGAGAAGCCGTTGAGGGCAAACGAAGGTCCCCCAGGCCGGGTGGCCGGGGGGACCTGTGGACCGCGGAGGAGGACTCGAACCTCCAACCTCCACCTACGAGAAGTGGTGCTCCATCCAATCGAGCTGCCCGCGGGGGGCTTGTCGCAGGGAGGAGAGTACCAGTCACAGCGAGTGGTGCCGCGACAACGGCCAGTGGCCGAGGAGCGTCGGCTCCCCGGCCACCGGGCGGTCGGTCAGAACAGGGTCGGAGCCTCCGGTGCCTTCGGCTTCTTCGGTCGGGCCGGGCCCGCGCCGGCCGGGTTGGGGAGTTCGGGGACCTCCCAGCCGAACCGCTGGCCGAACCACTCGGCCGCCCACCGGCGGTGGCAGTCCAGCCCACCGTTGACGTCCTCGAAGCACATCAGGGCCGCCGGGAAGTCCGGGTACTTCCGGGCCAGCTCCTCCAGCGACTCCAGGATCTCCGGCTCGCGCACCCGCAGGCGCTCGCGGTAGATCTTCCGCTCGATCTCGATGTTGTCGATCTTGGCGAACCGACCCTTCATCAGCTCGTGCGGGGCGAGGACCGGCACGCTGACGAAGTCGTAGCGGACGAAGCGGGGCCGGCCGACGGTGATGCCGACGGGGAGGTAGCCGCTGCTCTCGCGCCAGTTCTGGTACCGGGTGGTCGCGAGCTGGAGCGGCGGCGGGGTCTCGATCCGTTCGGCGGGGGCCTCCGGGGCGTTCAGGTCGAGCCTGCTGAGGTCGATCATGGTGACTGCTCCCTTACTGTTCGTAGTGGGTGGTGGTACCCGGGCCCCGGCCTTCTGGCCGGGGCCCGGCGCCGTCAGGCGGCGTTCTCGGTGGTCTGGGTGGCCTGGGAGGGGAGGGCGTCCGGGGCGATCCGGATGGAACCGGCCCGAACCGCCGCCGCGCTCGCGGCCTTCGAGATGTTCAGGGACGCCTTGCTCGCCACGTCCTTCAGGTGGTCGATCCGCATCCGGTTGCCGGGGATCCCGCCGTGCGCGCCGGAGAGGAGGATCGCCAGCTCGTCGACGTCCATCGCGGCGATCTCGGCCAGGATCTCGCCGGCCGCGCCGAGCTTGCCGATCTTGGTGACGAGCTTCTGTCGGTCCGTCACGATCTGCTCGCGCCGGGCGATGTCGACCTCCAGCTCCGGGAAGAAGCCCTCGGGGGCGGTCTTGCCGGGCTCCGGTGCCTCCTCGGCCAGGATGAACATCACGCTCTGGTTCGCCGCCTCGGTCTCCTCGTTGCGGACCCGCTGGCAGAACTGCTCAGCCTCCCGCTGGCCGCTGAACTGGCCCCGGCTCCAGCGGGCGATGAACGCGTTCTGGTTGGCCGGGCTGATCTGGGCCACGTACCAGGCGAGGCCGACCGTGATGTGGCCCTTGAGGAGCGCTTCCTGCATCGCGTCCGTCAGCTTGAGGAGCTGGAGCCGGTTGTCGACGTGGTTCCAGCTCTTGCCGACCCGCTTGGCGACCTCGTTGGCGTCCAGGCCGAAGTCCAGGAGCTTCTTGAAGGCCCTCGCCTCCTCCAGCGGGGTCATGTCGGCCCGGCCCAGGTTCTCGGCCACCGACCGGGTGAACGTCTCCAGCGTCTCGGCGCCGCCCTCCAGGCCGTGGACGACCATCGCGTGCATCTCGGTCAGCCCGGCCAGGCCGGCCGCCCGCCACCGGCGCTCGCCCGAAATGATCTGGTAGCGCTTCGAGCCGAGAAGGTAGCGGACCGTGATGGCCTGCTGCTGGCCGATCTCCTTCATGCTGTCGGCCAGTTCTTGGAGGGCGGTCGGCTCGAAGACCTCGCGGGGCTGGTTCTCGTCCCGGTCGATGCGGTCCAGGGGGATCGTCTTGAGCGCCGTCTTGAGTTCCGCCGCCGTGGCCGTGGCCTTCCCGGCGGCCACCTCCCGCCGCTTGCTGACCTTGGTGGGCTCGACCACCTTCTTCGCGGGGGCCGCCTTCTTGGCCGCCGCCTTGGTCGCCGGCCGGGTGGCCGCCTTCTTCGGTCCCGCCTTCGGGGCCTTGACCGTCTCGGTGGCGGACTCGGTGGGGGTGGTGGTGGCGGTCATGGTGCCCTCCGTGGGTGGTGGGGTGGTGGTTGGTGTTACACCCTCTTCATTGACCAAATCCCTCTGTGGTAACTCTGTTATCCAGAGAAATTTGGTCAAGGAATCGGCAAGCAAAGCCGCAGGTCAGCAGCCGTTCAGCGGCCGTTCAGGGGGTTCAGACCGGCGCGCTGAACGGGTCGGGCTGGGCGGCCCGGTCGGCGGGCCCGGGTCGTCCCGGGCCCGTCGGCGGCCGTGCTACTGCTTGTTGATCTCGCCGATCTGGGCGAGGTAGGCGACCGCGTCGCCGAGGGTGCTCACGCCGTAGATCGCGGTCCCGTCGTGCCGGGCCGTCCGGGCGGCCGTCTCGGCGGCCACGATGATGTGCCGGTATCCGGCGTCCTTGGCGGTGCGGATGGCGTCCTCGGTGTCCCGGACCGAGATGACCCGGCCGTCGAGGCCGAGTTCGCCGATCAGGACCGTGCGGCCGAGGCCGCTCGGCTCGAAGGCGCCGGCCGCCGCGAGGGCGGTGCAGGCCAGGGTTAGGTCGGAGCTGGAGCCGGTGCGGACGACCGTCCAGTGGGCATCGATCCGGAGGGTTCCCGGCTTCCACTCCAGGCCGCTGTTCATGATGGCCGCGCGGATCCGGTCGCGGGCCTCGCGGGTGAACCTCGAGTTCGGGCCGGTGAGCCAGAAGGCCGGGGTGCCGCCGGGGGCGAACTCGGCGGTGATCGTGGCCATGCCCTCCGGGGTGGGGAACGAGGAGGCCGCCGTGCCGCGTGCGGTGAAGTCGCCGGTGGGGAGGAGCGCCGTGCGGTACGGCTCGCCCTGCTCGGCGACCTGCCAGCCGGCCCCGACGAGGCCGCCGAAGGGGATCACGTCGGCCAGCAGGCCGTTGATGTCGTCCACCAGGCCGTCGTGCAGGTCGCTGGCCGGGGTGACGGGCGCGTACCAGATCGTCTTGCCGTCCCGGTCGAGGACCGCGTGGAGTTCCTTCTCCTCGGTGTCGACGGTGATGAAGGCCGCTTCGGGGAGGGCCTGCCGGATGAGGCGGGCCGCATACTCGGTGGCATTGCGCAGGAGGATGGTGCGGGCGCGCTTGGCGTTGTGGAAGGCGTCTTCGGTGGCGTGGGAGAGGGCCGCGATCATCGGGTCCGTCTGGACCGCGAGGGCGTCGTGGTTGGCGGCCAGCGGGATGCGGGTCTCGGCGTGGAGGCCGGCGTTGTCGTTCATCTGCGGTGTCCCTTCGGGTGGTGGAGCGCCAGGTGGCGGTTCCTGGGCGGGCGGCGCGGTCCGGGGTCCGGGCCGTGCTGCCCGCTCAGGGGGCGGCCGGGTCGTCGGCCGCCCCGCCCGGGGCACTCAGCCGAGTTCGATCACGTACCGGCCGTCGGTGCAGCCGAGCCATCCGGCGTCGGCGAGGATGACGGAGTCGGAGCTGATGCGGAGCATCCGGCGCACCGTCCGCTGGGTCTGGGCGAGGAGGCTGTCGGAGAGGAGGGTCCCGGCCGCCGACGCCTGCCAGGCCTGGATGTCGGTCTCGTTGATGGCGACCAGGGCGCCGGTGGTGCCGTCGACCGTGATGGTGGTCGCGCCCGGCAGGTACTCCCAGATCAGTTCCGCCACCAGCTCGGAGCCGATGCGGATGGCGTTCGCCTGGGCTTCGCAGGTGGCTTCGACCGCCGCGGCGAAGGCGTCGTGGATGGTGGGGGTGGTGGCGGTCATGGTGCCCTCCGGGGGTGTGGGGTGGTGTGTGTTACACCTTCTTCATTGACCAAATCCATCTGGGGTAACTCTTATATCCAAATAGATTTGGTCAAAGAGTCGTCAATCAGGCGGCCATGGCGTAGCGGCTGATCTCCTCGCCGGTGATGCACTCCGAGAGCAGGCAGATCAGGACCTCCGCGGCGGGCGGGGTGACCGCGTTGCCGAGCTGTCGCACCTGGTCCCGCTTCGAGCCGAGCACCACGTAGTCGTTGGCGAAGGCCATCGCCCTCTGGATCTCGTGCGGCTGGAGCATCCTGAACAGGACGTCTTCGATGTTCAGCTCGCCCCGGACGAGCGCGAAGCGGTCGCGGGTGGAGAGGGCGCCGACGGGGTCGCTCACCGGGCGCGGGGTCCCGTTGCCGTAGTACGGGGCCAGGAAGGGTTCCCAGGTGACGAGGGACTGGTGGCCGGTGGTGGTGAGGGTCCGCATCGGCTCGACCAGGTCCGTGCAGTGCTCCCCGCCGGCTCCGGTCGACCCGTTGTTCCGCATCATCATCCCCGGCATCGGGACGGCGGCCAGGCCGTGATGGTTGCCGCTGGCGCAGACCGTCGCGAGCGGGTCGGTGATCGCCCGGACGTCGCTGCTCCCGCCCCGGATCTCGGTGATGAACGGCAGCCACGCGAGCCCGGCCTCAGCCCTGGCCGTCTGGGTCTGCATCGGCCCGTAGACCGAGCGGGCGTTCTTGCCTTCCCGGCCGTCACAGGGGACGAGGAGCGGGGGAACCGCCAGAGCGTCGTTCTCGCGGGTGGTGCGGGTCGGCATCGGGTCGAGCAGGTCACTGGCCGCGTCCCGCCAGGTGCCGCCGGTGGGGACCATCATCGGCCGGGCGAGCTTGTCCAGCCCGGCCTGGATGCGCCGCATCGTCTTGTCCGCCAGCGGCGTCTTGCGGTCGCCGATCCGGCCGCCCGCGATCGACCAGTCGATGGCCGCCGCCGCCGGAAGCGTCTCGGGCTCCACGATCTGGTGGCCGCACTTCGTGTTCGGGCACCGGTAGTCGTACTGGCTCTTGTACCGGCCCATGTCGACGCCGGCCCTCCGGAACACCTGCCGCGCCTTGACCGTCTCGCCGCAGCCGGTGCAGAACGCCGAGGGGGCCAGCCACTTCTCGAAGTTCGGGTTCCGGCCGAGGCTCTTGTGCCAGTAGACGAAGTACAGGCGGTCACGGGACTGCGGGGCGCGGTGGACGCTGCGCGGGTCGGCGTGCATCGAGTTCAGGGCGATCAGCTTGGTCTTGTAGCCCAGCTTGTGGAACTCGGCCACCCAGCGGTCCCACTCGAACCACTGCCGGACGTCGACCACGTTCTCGACGACCCCCGCCTTGACCAACTGCCCGCGTTCGATGACGCCCCGCAGGTAGAGCGGGATCTCTTCCATCAGGGCCCGGCTGGCCTCCTCCTCCTCGGTGGGGCCGTTGTCGCGCTCCTCCTCGGTCTGGAACTTCTCCGCCTCCATCTCCGCGTAGAGGTCGAGGAGGTCGCCCTGAACGGCCTTGGCGAACGAGCGCTTCTTGCCCTGCGCGATCGACCACTTGGTGCACTCCGGCGAGCCCCAGTGGATGTCCGCGACCGGCCAGGCCCAGACCGGGGCCTTGCGGATGTCGCCGATGTAGTGGGCGACGCCGGGGAAGTTCCGCTCGTGGCTCTCGATCGCCCGCTTCCAGTGGTTCGCCGCCCGGGTCACCCGGACGTTCGGGACGGCGTCCGCTCCCTGGGTGGACCCGCCGGCCCCGCAGAACCAGTCCATGACCGACAGCTCGGTGCCGTCGTGCTTGTACGCCTTGGCGCGGCGCTGGGCGAAGGGCTGGGCGCCGCTGGAGGCGGCCAGTGCGCGGGTGGTGGTGGAGATGTAGGCCATTCGATCTGTTCCGTTCTGGGTGGTGGGGTGGTGGAGGCGGGGGCCCTGTCGGGGCCCCCGCCCGGGGGGTGTGGTGGTGTGGGTTACACCTTCTTCCTTGACCAAACTCATCTTGGGTAACTCCGATATCCAAGTAAGTTTGGTCAAGGAATCGGCAAGTGAAGCCGCAGGTCAGCGGCCGTAGTAGGAGAGCCACGGGAGGCTGTAGCCGCCGGTGTCGTCGCCGATCACGTCCCGCAGTGCCGCGTCGGCCTCGCCGAGCGTCTCGGTGTCGAACGGCCCGCCGTCGCCGAGGTTGATCTCGTCGCCGTGGACGAGCACGCCAACCACCCGCCCGTCCTCGACGAGGACTTCCGTCGCCTCGGGGGCCAGCCGTCGGAGGATACTGAAGGCCTTCCGCGCGACTCCGGCCAGAGCGGTTCCCTTCTCGCGGCTGAGGCCGCACTGCCAGCCCTCGCACTCCGTCACGTGCCAGTCCTGGTACGAGCCGCAGGCGCACCACCAGGACGCGAAGTCCCAGCACCATTCCCAGCCGCCGATGTTGTAGCGGCCCTCGTCGTCGGGCTCGATGATGTGGGTGCCCTTCGTCGGGCCCTCTTCCTCCAGGTACATCCACGAGATCTTCAGGACGACCGCCACTGGCCGGCCGTCGTTGTCCGCGGTGCCGAAGTCGATGACGTGCACCGTCTCGACGCACTCGGGTCCGCACTCCTCGGCGAGCCGCTGGGTCTGGGCGGCCAGCGCGCGGGCGGCGTCCAGGGTGAAGCGGGGCGAGATGTGGCCGTTCCAGCGGTCGGTCGGGTCGACCCTGGCGTCCAGCGGGCCGAGCGTGTCGTCGATGCAGACCTTCGTGTCGACGCTGCGGAGCCGGGAGGCCAACCGGCGCAGCGCCGCCGGCTCGTGCTGCCCCTCCCAGGTGCCGCCGTCCTCGTCCTCCAGCGCGTCGGCCACCGTCACGTAGAGCGCGCGGTACAGGGCCTTGCGGGAGGTGAGGGTGCCGTCCTGGCGGCTGTCCTGCCACGCCTTTACCCAGGCGTTCCTGTCGAAGCGGGGCGTGGGCGGCAGGTCCGCGGCCACCTGGAGGAGGACCCTGCGGTCGAAGTGGGTGGCGGCGTTGGAGTAGCCGCCGACGCGGGCCTGGAGGATCTGGGCCACGCGGTCGATCGCGCGGGCCAGTTCGGTCTGGGTGAGTTCCGGGGTCGTGCTGGTCATGACGGTTACCTCCGTGCGATGGGTTGGGTGGTGGTGGCCCGTGCTGGTCAGGTCGTGGCGAACAGGTCGAGCTGGAGCGGCTGGCGCTGGAGCCAGCCGTGGGTGGGGAGGGGGCCGCCGGGCTCGGCGTCCAGGTGGAGGAGGACGGTGCGCATCCGCGTCCCGGAGGAGAGGAACGCGTCGTCGGGGAGGGGGATGACGTCGCCCTCGGCGTCGGTGACCATCTGCCGGAACTCCACGGCCTTGCGGTCGCTGTGCCAGTTGATCGACTCCGGCATGATCGCGATGAGGGTTCCGCCGTCGCGCAGGAAGCTCAGGGCGTGCATGACGTGCCCGATGGCGTCGCTGAACGGGGGGTTCATCAGGATGCGGTCGTACGGCTCGTCGATGCCGGCCGGGTCGAGGTCGAGGAAGTCGCCCTGGACGACCTGGCGGGCGACTCCGAGTTCGCGCAGGACGTGGGCCCGGCGGGGGTCGATCTCGACGCAGTCCACGATGCCCATCTGGTCGGCGACCCGCTGGGCGAGCGCGCCGGTACCGGCCGAGGGCTCCAGGACCGTGTGGCCGACCCGGATCGAGGCGCGCTCCAGCATCTCGAAGGCCACCGTGGGCGGGGTCGGGTACCAGCCCTGATCGAAGCGGGAGGGCCAGGACCCGGCCGCGAGGCAGGCCCGCATGAACTCCTCGACCGGGAAGGGGAAGGTGTGGGCGCGGACCGCCTTGCGGCCGTCCCACCGGCCGCCGATGTCCTTGAGCATCGTGTTCATCCGCTTGTAGAGCGCCGGGTCCAGCTCGAAGGGGACGGCCACGCGGTCGCCGCTGATGACGGTGCGGGGGTCGGTGAGGACGGCGAGGAGGTCGGTCGGGATCTGCATCGGGTGCTCCTTCGTGCGTGCGGGCATGGCTGAGGGCGCCCCGCCCGCCGTGGGCGGGGCGTTTGTGGTGGTGGAGGGTCAGGCCGTGAGGCCGCTGTTCTCGTCCCGGTGGATGGCGTCCGCGTAGCGCTCGGCGTGGCGGGCGCTGCTGAATCCGCCGCGCGTCCAGCGGGCGACCATCAGGCCCTGGTTGATCTCGCTGAGTCGGGCGATGGCCTGGGCGACGCCCGCGGGGAGGTCGCCCGCGTCGAGGGCGTTCTGGCCGGCCGGGATGAGGTTGGTGGGGATGGTGGCCATGTCCGACTCCTGGGGGGTTGTGGTGGTGTGTGTTACACCTTCTTCATTGACCAAATACCTCTGTGGTAACTCTGATATCCAAGGGAATTTGGTCAAGGAGAGCCAGGGGGCCCGCCGTGGCGGGCCCCCTGGCCCGCTACTCCGCCGCGTCGTCCACCCGGAGGTGAGCGGCCATGTCCTCGCCGCTCATCCGGCCCATGACCTTGTCGTAGGGGAGGGTGCTCGTGGACGTCCCGGACTGGTTGTCCCGGTTGTAGACCCGGGCCTTCCAGTCCACCGACTTCGGAACGGTCAGGGACTTCGCGTTGGCCCGGAGGACCAGGTACCAGCGGTCGCCGAGCTGGGCGTAGTCGCCGGGGGTGAAGTCGTCCTTGCCCCAGATCTTGACGCCGGCCGCCTGGACCTCGAGGAGGTGAGCGTCCCAGTGGGCGATCTGGTCGCACAGGTCGGCGTGGTCGGCGTCGAGCTTCACGAGGTGACCCGCGATCAGCTCGGGGTCGAGGGGGTTGCCCGCCTCCGCGCATCCCTCGGCGGTCCGGACCACCCGCTCCATCTCCCGCTCGACCCGCCGCCGGTCGGCGTTCAGCCGGTCCAGGCGGCGTTGGGTCGCGCCGGGGTGCTTGCGGCCCTCCTCGTAGTACACGGCGCTGTCCGCGCGGCCCCTGTACCGGTTCGCTTCCTGCTGCTCGGCGACCGACTGCCCGGCGAGGGTGTGCGCCCGCTCCAGGTCCCGCATGTGTCGTCCGGCCGAGTAGTGGTCGATCTTGACCGGCTCGCCCTGGTAGCTGGCGGCGAGCTGCCGGCCGAGCTTCCACTTCTCGTCAGAGGACTTCTGCAGCCGGTCCGCTCTGGCGTCGAAGCGCTCGGTGCGGACTCCGGCCCGCTCGTACCGCTCGGCCTCGGCCTGGCCGAAGGGGCGCCGGGCGGTCTCGTCAATGTCCAGGGTCACCGTGTGTCCGGCGGCCTCCAGGGTGGCCTTGGCGCCCTGGATCCGGCGCGTGTCCGCCGTCCGGTCCCGGGACCCGCGCAGGTAGACGAAGCCGACCGAGCGGGCGTAGCGGAAGCCCCACGGGTTCAGCGCCTCCAAGACGCCGTCGCCGGGCTCCGAGCCCTGGATCAGCGTGCCCTCGGCCCGCGTGTGTTTGATCGTGATCTCTGCCATGGCTGTACCTCCTGGTGCCGGCTGCTCAGCGGCCGTTGGTGGTGTACGGGTTGGGGAGGCGGCGGGCGCGGTCATTCCGGCCGGTCGAGCGCTCGTCGGTGACGAAGGACTTGCGGATGCGGAGGAACCGGGCGAGTGCGGCGGGGGACTCGAACCGGCGGCTGAGGAAGAGGAGCACCGTGTCGTCGGAGCCGCTGATCTCGACGCCGTCCTCGTAGAGCGCGACGCCGACGTCTCCCTGGGTGATGGCGTTGCGGAGCGCGCGGGCGAGCGCCTGGTCCCCGGCGAGCCGCTGGGCGGGGGTGGGCTTCGGGCTGGTGGTGGTCTTGGCGGTCATGGTGTCCCCTTCGAGGGGTGGGGGCCCGGCGGTCGCCGGGCCCCTGAGGGGAGGGTCAGGCGGTGGGGGCCGCGGCCTCGGCGTCGAGCTGGGCGCGGGCGGCGAGGCGGGCCTCGGCCCATGCCCGCATGAGGGCCGTTCCGGCGTCGGCGGCGGCCTGACCGGCGGTCAGGCCGTTGTCCAGGCCGGCGAGGAAGCGGGCGCTGATCATGTCGACCGCGCGGGGCCGGGTGAAGGTCTCGGCGAGCTGGTCGAGGTCCAGGTGCGGGAAGGACTCGTGGAGGGAGAGGGCGACGAATCCGGCGATCCGGCCGACGGCCTCGCTGAGGACGTCGGCGGGGATGGCGAGGGTGGTGGTCTGGCTCATGGAGTTCCATCCGGGATGAGGGGGCCGGCCCGGCGGGTGCCGGGCCGGGGGTGGTGGGTGGTCAGGCCGTGCAGGTGGTCGGCGCGATGTAGGCCGCGTACTCCCAAGCGGCGCGGACGGTGAAGTGGCCGGTGAAGCCCTCGGCCCGGAACCGCACCTCGTCGCCGTCGACGGTGACCTCGTCGATCCGCCGGATGCCGTCGAGTCGGATCTGCATCCCGGCCTCCAGCTCCGTGGCCCGGATCGAGGTCGGGACGATCGGGGTGTGGACGGTGTAGGTCCGGGTGGCAGGGGCGGTGAAGGTGGTGGTGAAGCCCTCGATCCGGAGCCGGACGTTCTCGCCGTCGGTCGCGGCCTCGAAGACCCACCGGAGAGCGCCGTCGAGCCAGACCAGCGTTCCGGCATCCAGCTCGGCGGCCGGGACGGTGGTGGTGAAGGTGGGGGTGGTGATGGTGGCCATGTCGGGCTCCCTGGGGGTTGTGGTGGTGTGTGTTACACCTTCTTCATTGACCAAACTCCTCTGCGGTAACTCTGATATCCAAAGTAATTTGGTCAAGAAGTCGTCAATCTGTCAGGTCAGGCGATGGCGAACAGGTCAAGCTGCTCGGGCGTCTGGTCGTCGGCCGCCATCGGGGGCAGCTCCTCCATCGGCCGCTGCTTGAGGTCCGGCAGGACCGGCTTGGGCTCCGGGTTCTCCGCGTCGGCCCGCAGCTCGGCGACGACTTCCGGGTCCAGGCGGTGCTCGGCGATCTCCTCCTCGGTCGGCATCCATCCGGCCGGCCGCTTGTGGATCCGGTACGCGATGCCGTTGACCGTCGCCCAGGCGTTCCACAGCCGGTCTTGCAGGTCCTGCCAGGCCATCAGCCGCTGGTGGGCCTCCCGGAACGCCGCGCTCCTGGCCTTGCGCTGCGCGTCTTCCTCCTGGGCCTGCCGGGCGAGCCTGCGGGCCTGCTCGCCGTGGAGGAGGGGGCGCAGCCGCTCGCACTCCTGCTCGCGGTTCATCTCCACCGGCTGGGGCTTCCAGCGCTTCCAGACCATGGCGGCCCGGCGGCCGTCGACGGTGACCAGGATGGGGCGCCGCCTGGTCGCGTCCGGGGAGCCGACCGTGAGGAACCCTGCCTTCACGAGGGCGCCGAGTCGGTGGTTGGAGATGGCTCGGCCCGCGGTGCCTGGCTGGTCCTGGCAGTGGAGCGTTCCGAACGCGTGGCGGTAGAGCCGTCCGGCCGCCGCGGCGATGACGAGTTCGGCCTGACCGGCGGACCAGCCGAGGGCCGCCGCCTGCTCGCGCTGGAGCCGCAGTTCCTCCGGGGTCTCGACCGGCGGGGCGGGCTCGTCGGCCGGGGCGTCTTCGGGTTCCGGGTCCTCAGCGGGCTCGGGCACCGGGGGCTCCTCGGGCTCCGGCTCGCCCACCGGCGGGGCGGGCTCCGGCTCGTCAGCCGGTGGCTCCTCCACCGCCGGGGCCTCCGGCTCCGGTGCCGGAGCCGCTTCCGGCCCGCCGGCCGGGGCCGTCTCGGCGGGCTCGGCCGGGATGGGCTCGATGGGCCGGACGAGGCCGCTCCTGGAGCCACCTGACCACCGGTCACCCTGGTACTGGAAGCCGTGTTCCTCCAGGTGCTGTTTCACCGCCTTGAGGAGCGACCGGGACGAGGCGGCCTCGGTGAACTTCTGGCCGTCCGGCGAGCTGATCGTGACCGGCTCGTACAGCTTGTGCGGCTTCCCCCTGCCGTCGAGGTAGGTCAGCGTGGCCTCGGTGGCGTCCCACTCCGAGACGACCTTGACCCGCTTGGGGATCTTCGGGTCGCTGCGCCGCTTCTCCTTCGGCTTGGCGGTCTGGGCCTCGCGGACCGCGCTCGCTGGCTGCGCCTCGGAGGCCGCCCACGCCGACTTCGTTCCGGGAACCTTGCCGTCCGCGAGGAACGCCCGCATCGCCTCTTCGGGGCAGCGGGCGGCAATCTTGCTGTAGTCGATGGTGAACGTGCCGAGCGATCCGCAGTCGGTGGCGTCCTCCAGTGTCATGACCTGCTTGGGGGCCAGCCGGAGGTTCCACGCGATGCTCAGCGTCTTCGGGTTGACCCGCTTCACCTGGTGCCAGGAGCCGCCGTAGCGGGCGAAGTCGCCGGGGGCGAAGTCGTCGGCCTCCCACAGCTTCACGCCGTCCGCCTTGGCCTTCTCGACAATGCCCTCCCAGTAGGCGATCTCCTCGTTCAGGTCCTCGATCTGCCGGTCGTACCGGCTGGTGTCGGCCGCCTTCTGGCGCTCGCGCTCGTTCCATCGGAGGTCCGCCCGCAGCTTCTCCAGCCGCCGTCGGGTGCGGTTGGGGTCGTTGCGGAACTCCTCGTAGATATCAGCGGTCGCCGCCCGGTCGGCCCAGTAACCGGCCTTCTTGTGCTCGTCGATCGACTTCCGCATGTGGCCGTCCATGCGGGCGATGGCCCGGCGGTGGCCGCGTTCGCTGTGGTGGCCGACGAGGATCGGCTGACCCGGCGGGATGTAGTCGGCGATACCGCGGGCCGCGTTCCGCCGGGCCGCCGAGGTGGCCGAGGCGCGGTCGGCGCGGTCGCTGTATCGCCCGGCCCTGTCTCGGGCCCAGGCGGCGCGGTCGGCCTCGGCGTCGGTGAAGCTGCGCCGCTGGCTCTCGTCAATCTCGACGGTGACCTCGTATCCGGCGTCGCGCAGCGCTGCGGCTGCCCGGTTGATCCGCCAGGCGTCGGCCTCCCGATCGCGGGAGCGGGCGATGCCGAGCATGCCCAGGGAGCGGAAGAACCGGAAGCCGAACGGCCGGACCAGCTCGAAGACGCCGTCGCCCTTCTTGGAGCCGTCCAGGAGCGTGCCGTCCGCCCGCGTGTGGGTGATGGTCACCGACGCCTTGGGGGGCGCGGGGGGCTGCTCCTCCTCTTCCGGCTCCGCCGGATCCTCAAGGACCGCCGTGCCGGCAGTCGGCTCCGGTTCCGGCGTGGGCTCGGCCTCCGGCTCGGGCTGGGGGTCCGCCTCGGGCTGCGCCTCCGGCTCCGGCTCCGGCTGGGGCTCGGGGGTGATGGGCGGCTCCTCGCGGACCCGCTCGCCTGCCCCGTTGCTGATCGTCGTCATCGGCCGCGGCTTGCCGTCGATGTAGCGGACGGACACCTTGAACGACCAGCCGCCGTCTTCGCTCGCCCAGCGCTCGATGTCGTCCGCGTGAGCGGCGACCGTCTCGTCCGCGTGCCGGGTGAGAGTGAGGACGTACGTGGCGATGCGCTCGCCGTTGCGGTACTCGCCCTCTACCCGGAAGTCCTTCCCGCAGCCCTGGGTGAGGCCGACCCGGCGGAGGGCGCGGGCGATGGCGATGCTGGGGGTGCGGGCGGTCTGGACGACTGCCATGGGGTTGCTCCTTCGGTTGTGGGAGCGGGGCCGCCCCCGCGGGGGCGGGCCCGGGGGCCCCCCCCGGCACGGCATCAACCCGCGCCAGCCCCCGGCTGGGTTTCGGGAAGGGGCGGGGTGGGGGGGGTGGTGCATTGGGGGGGTTTTTGGGGGGGGGGGGGGGGGGGGGGGGGGGGGGGGGGCCGGCGCCCCGCGGGGGGGGGGGGGGGCCTGGGGGGGGGGCCCCGCCCCCGCCCCCGCCCCCCCCCCCCCCGGGGGTGGGGTGGTCAGTTGGCGCCGCCCATGCCCCACCAGATGCCGTTCCGCTCGTCGGCCTCGGCCCGCCGGCTGCGGGCGAGGCGGGCGTCGCGCTCCTCGGGGGTCTCCTGCCAGACCGTGATGTCGGTCAGCGGGCCCTCGTGGCGGAACTGGCGGGCGATGATCTCGGCGGCCTCTTCCAGCGTCAGCTTCTCCTCGCCGTTGTTGAGGAAGGTCGAGTTCTTCTCCAGGCCGTCCTTCGCCCAGTAGGCGGCGGGGGAGGCCGGGTAGCTGTAGCGGATCTGCCAGCGCTGATCGGTGAGGGCCATCTCGTTTCCTCCGGGTCTGTGGTGGTTGTTACACCTTCTTCATTGACCAAATGCGTCTGGGGTAACTCTGATATCCAAGAAAGTTTGGAGGGATTTCGGGGCCCCGTCCCGCGTCGGGGACAGGGGCCGCCGGGGGTCAGCCCCGGCCGTCGAGGGCGGACAGGGAGCGGACCATCGTCCAGCCGTCGAAGCGGACCTGCGAGACCGCCCGCTCGTACGCCGGGCGGTGCTGCGCCTGGACGTCGCCGTCGGGGCCCATGTGCGCGCGGGTGGCCTCGTCGAAGGCGCGGACCAGTTCGGTGGCCTCGTCCGCCAGGTCGTCCAGTGCGCGCTGCCGCCGGTGCTCCGGTCGGAGGTCGCTCCAGTCGATGCCGGCCGTCCCGCCCGGCAGCCCCTCGAAGGAGCCGTCTTCGAGGACGAAGCAGTCGGGCGTCTCCTCGGCCGCCATGTGCCAGGCGAGGACCTGCGCCCACGCCTTCTCGGTCGAGCAGGCGTCGACCGCGTAGGTGGTGGGGCGCCCGCCGTCGTAGCGCTCCGGTCCGGCCACGGTGACCGTGAACGGTCGCTCGCGCTGGCTGTAGTCGTGGGCGAGGCCCGCGTACAGGGGCTCGCCGCCGTAGCGCTCCGGGGTGATCTGGGTGTCCGTCATGGGGGTTGTGCTCCTTGCCTCGTGAGTGCCGCCGGGGGCTGTCCGGACACGTCCGGACCGGTGTCCGGACACTGTCTGTTCCGGCCGTCCGGCCGGGCGGGGGATGGGGTTCTACCTGGGCGGACACTGTCCGGACAAGCTGTCCGGACGTGTCCGGCGTCAGCTGGCGTATGCGGCCCGGACGATGGTCGGGTTGATGTGGCTGTCGTCGTCCGGCCAGAGCCAGAGCCAGGGGCGTCCGCCGAAGGACAACCCCTTGTGTGGGGGGAGGCCCGTCATGACGCGCGCCGAGCTGTAGGAGCCGTGGAACCAGATCCGGGCCGCCGCCGACGCGTACCGATCGCCGACGAGCTCGGTGAGGTCCAGGCCGTGACGGGCCGAGCGGTGCAGCTCGCCGACGAGGTCCTTGCGGGTCCACCGGCACGACCACTCGGGCGCCTCGTCCAGGGCCTTGCGGCGGATCTTCGTCTGGTCCGAGAACGCCTCGTCGCCGTACCGACAGTCGATCGCCTTGCTGACCGCCTCCCGGAGGTGGCGGGGCTCGGCCTGGACGTCGTCGGCGGGGATGAGGGTGGCGGCCGTGGCGTGGACCCCGCGCACGATGCTCCTGGTGACCTTCATCGGGTTCTCCTGCTGTACGTTCGGGCCGGGGTCCGGACGTGTCCGAGGTCTAGGCGGACACGTCCGGACGTCCGGCGGGGTGGGTCAGGACGCGGCGACCGCCGCGGCGAAGGCGGCCGAGACGGCGCCGACGAACTCGGCAGTGACCGTCTCGCGGTGGCGCCGGGTGAGGGAGCGGGCTTCCTCGGGGGTGGCGGGGCAGACGGTGAGCCGGCCGCAGGCGCACAGGCCCGTGTCCGTGTCCTGGTGCTCGCGTGCGAGGAGGCCGAGGCGGGCGGTCAGGGTGAGGCGCACGCGGTCGGCGCGGTCGGCGGTGACGAGGCTGCGGGCCCGGTAGCGGGCGGTCGTCAGTGCCGGGATCTCGAAGAGGCCCGCGGTGATGATGCGGCGGCCGTCGCGCAGCTCGTACCGGGCGGTGCCGGTGCTGTCGATGGCGCCGAGGTCCCGCACGGTGTCGTCGGTGAGGGCGCCGACCGGGGTGTGGGGGGCGAGGGTGATCGAGCGGACGACCGCCCGGCCACCGTTGCCCATGAGCGACCAGGTGATGCTGACCCCACCGGCCGGGGTGACCTGGATGGCGTGGCCGCGCTTGAGAGCGCGCCGCAGGAGGAGCAGGCCGTGGGCCTCGCTGGCGTGGCCTCTGCTCTCGCCGCTGGCGTGGGTGACCGTCTCGAAGAACATGTGCTGTGCCCTTTCGGTGGGGTGGTGGGGTGGTGTGTCGCACTTCATTCATTGACCAAGTCTTTTTGGTTTACCCTCGTAAACCAAGATGATTTGGCCAAAGAAGCGTCAAGGGGTGGCCGGTCGGGCGCGGCCGGCCCCGACCGACTCGGGCAGCTCCCGCATCCCGAACAGCACCCGGAGCGCGTTGTCGTCGTCGACCTGGATCTGGGGGACGACCGCGGCCGTCTTCTCGCGGTGCTCCGTGCAGGCCGCGAGCCCGTGGCCGCTGGCCGCGCTGATCAAGACGGTCGCCTGGGAGCGCCTGCCGTTCAGCAGGCAGCGCACACAGGGCATCGCGAAGTAGGCGGGCACCGGGTGCTGGCAGGTGATGGCGTGGCCGGACATGGCGGGTTCTCCTTTGAAGCGGTGGGTGGAGGGGAGGTCAGACGCGGGGGTAGCGGTCGGCGTGGTCCGCGAGCCAGGACGCCAGGCACAGGGCCGCGTGCGCGCACTCGGCCTCGATGGTCAGGCCGGCCTGCGCGGTGAACAGCTGGTTCACGTACTCGCCGTCGTACAGGGCGGCCGTCCACGGCTCGTCGCGCTCGGCCGGGGTGCGGTCGGCGTTCTCGCCGGAGTGCAGGAACACCTTCGGGCCGGTGTGGGCCTCGCCCGCGTCGGCGGTCTGGTCGACGCCCACCAGCACGTAGGAGGCGCCGCCGTCCTCCGCGAAGAAGGCCGGGATGTAGTACGCGCCGAGCGCGGCGATCAGCTTCTCGCCGTCGGTCGGTCCGGCCTTGGCGGCCGCCTTCTTGGCCTGCTGCTGGAGTGCGACCAGGTGGAACGGGGTCAGGCCCTGGTTGCAGGGCCGGGCGTTGTCGACGGCGACCGCGGCGGCCAGGCGGTCGCGCTTGTAGAGGATGGCCACCAGCGCCCGGAGCGCCCAGGCCACCGTCTCGTCATCGTCCGAGTTCAGCCGGTCGCCGTGGAGCACGGTGTTCCGGCGCTTCTGCAACTCGAAGTCGTCGCGGGCCAGCTTCTCGGCGACCGCGCCCAGCGCCTTCATCGGCGGGACGTCGCCCACGGGTGGCGCCAGGACGTAGCCGAGGATCGAGGCCGGGATGTGGAAGTCGTGGGCCTCCATGAGATCCGAGGCTTCCTGGATGGTGTCCAGGGTGACGGCGGGGACGGTCCGGCCATCCTCCAGGGGGGCGACCGCTGCGGTGGCCGCCGCGCTCTTGAGGAGGCCGACCAGCTGGTCGATCAGGTACGGCTGCGGGTGGTGGGCGCGGTCCTGGACGATGCCGGCGAGCAGGTCGAGGCGGCGGGCGATGTTCTCGGTGTTGCTGGTCATGCGGTCCTCCTGGTGGTGGGGTGGGTTACTCGGCGACGTCGCATCCGCAGAGGGTGCGGAAGCCGTCGTCGTCGATCTCGATCTGGTCGCCGCAGTCGTCGCAGCGGGTGAGGCGGGTGGCCATGGGGCGGTCCTTTCAGCTGGCCAGGGCCAGGACGTGGGCGGCGATCCGGTGGGCGCACATGTAGGCGGCCCGCAGGCCGGCCGGGCAGGTGCAGGCCGCCCGTGCCGTCCGGTAGATCTCCAGGCCGTCGCTGCTGACCGCGAGGTAGACGGCGTTCTTGCCGGTGTCGCGGAGGGGGACCATGCCGCCCTGCTCCAGCAGCTCGGCCGCCTTCTCCACGAGGTTGGGCTTGTACTGGTCCAGCTCGGTGGAGCGGGTGGCCTTGCGGACCTTCCGCCTGCACTTCGGGCCCAGCCCGTCAGGGCTCTCGTTGCGGAGTCGCCGACCGCACTTCGTGCACCGGGTCTCGGTCTCCGTGGTGGTGGCCATGACGACTCCCTGGGGGGTGGTGGTGGAGTGGGTTACACCTTCCTCATTGACCAAATTCTCCTGGGGTAACTCTGTTATCCAAGTTAGTTTGGTCAAAGATTGGTCAAGCGGTCCCCGGCGTCCGGCGGCCCTTCCGGGCGCCGGAGGAGCGCTCAGGCCAGGTCGGCGAGGAGGACGGTCGCGTTGTCCGCGTAGGGGCGGGCCGGGTCCAGCGCCGCCGTGGTCCGCAGCGAGGTCGCCACGGCCAGGCTGACGAAGTCGCGGGCGATCTCGTCCAGCGGCTCGTCGGCCAGCTCCACGTAGAGGTCGTGCCGGGCGTCCAGGTGCGGCTCGTACGCGCCGTCCGAGGCCAGCACCAGCCGACAGGGCCCGTCGAGGCTGACCGTGGCGGTCTCGATCGCCGGGTGGCCGCACCGGGCCATCAGGTCCTCGTCGCCGTAGACGCAGCCGAGGTAGGAGGTGATCGCGTTCCGGTCCCCGCCCTCCGGGTACATCGCGGTCGGCGGGTGAACCCGGCGGTCGTTGTGGTCGGCGGTGAGCCGGCGGGCGATGCCCCGGTCCAGCAGGTACGCCCGGGAGTCGCCGCACCAGGCGACCGTCATCGACCGGCCGGGGGAGGTGACGACCACGACCGCGGCGGCCGAGGGCATGTACCGCCGCATGTACGGGTCCTGACGGTCGGGGTCGGCCGCGTAGCCCTGGTGGATGTGGCGCAGTCCGGCCGGGGCGTTACCCCGGCGCGAGGCGGCGCGGGCCACGCGCCGGGCGGCCGTCCGGGTCCAGGCGCCGACCGTCGGGTAGTCGCCGATGCCGTCGAGCAGGACGTAGGCCCGGGAGCCGTCGGGCGCGGTGTGGATGGCGGTGGCGTCGCACTGGGTGGTGCGGGAGCCGAGGGCCTGCGCGGTGGCGTAGTTGCGCACGGGGCGCTCCGTTCTGTCGGTGGGTGGGGTGGTGAGCTGTTCGGGATCGGTGGTGGTTGGTGTGTCGTCCTCAGTCCTCCCCGTCCCACATTTATCCAGACTCGTTTGGGCGAGAAAAAGCCAGGTCAGGCAGGGTTTTTCCATTCCTTGGGTCTGGCGCCCACGTTTATCCTGGCGGCCTTGTGCCAGACTTTCGGCATGGCCACCACCGACAGCCCGCCCGCCGGCGGCTACCAGCCCAGTGACCAGCTCCGCGCCTCCCTCGCCGCCTGGAAGAAGGCCGAGGACGAGACGGAGCCGAAGGCCCGCGAGGCCCTGGAGGAGGGCATCGCGCAGGAGCTGAGGGACGACCGGCAGCTGACCCTCAACGTCCTCGCCCAGCACCTGCCGTGGACGGCGGAGATGCTGCGGCTGCTCATGGCCGACCGGGACGTCCCGCCGCGCGAGCGCCACCGCCAGACCGAGGGCGAGCCGACGGCCTACAAGCCGAGCGAACGGCTCCGCGATCTCCTCGCCGCCTGGAACATGGCTGGCGACGACGTGAAGAAGACTCGCGCCACGCTGGAGAAGTGCATCGCCGACGAGCTGAAAGCCCACCCGTCCCTGACCAACGCGGAGATCGCCGAGCATCTGCCGTGGAGCCAGGAGCAGGTGCGGGTCATCGCCCGCGCGCACGACGTGCCGCGCCGCCGGAAGCGCGGTTCGGACCACAAACTCATCGAGGAGAACGGCGTCCCGAAGGCGGTCACGGTGCCGTACGACTGGTACGTGCAGCAGCCGGGGGCCGACCCCGGTATCGCCCGCCGGTGACAGCACGACGCCCCGCCCTCCGATGGAGAGCGGGGCGTCGGGTGCTCCGGGGGCTAGTGGTCGCCGAGCCTGCGGAGGTCGGCCAGGATCGGGCCGACGTTTTCGTATCCGGTTGGGTGGCCTCAGCGGTCCCCGCGGGCCAGCCGGATCAAGACGGCGACCTCGCCCACCGGCTCGTCGTCCAGCGTGAGGTCGAGCGTCGAGGACGACGCCCCTCGGGTGACATGCCCGCGCAGCTCGCCGTTGCGGAACCCGACCTCGCTCGTGCCGGGCACGGCCAGTTCAGCGAGGGCCGGCCACGGGGCGTCGTCGCACTCACAGTTCTCGTCGTGGTAGCAGGCGTTCCGGTCCTCGGCCCCGGCCCGGATCCGCTCGTACGCGGCGTCGTCCAGGCAGAGGAAGACGACGCGGGCCCGGTCGCCGAACGACTCGGTCAGGATGTGCGCGTCGATGCCGGGGGCCGCCATCTTGCACCAGGAGTCGGGGCCCTCGCCCTTCCACGTCTCGTGGATGCTGCCTCGGCCGCCGTTGGACTCGATCAGGTAGAGGCACGCGACGTGCGCGGCGGCCTTCGCGGCCGTCCGGACGCTGTCGCGCGCCGCCCGGAAGGCGGTCGCCATGGTGTCGGACGTGGGGTTCTTGTTCATGCCGATCCTTGCTGGGGTGGTGGTGGGGTAGCTAGTTGGCGGCCGTCGGCCGCTTGCACGAGTCGTGCCGCGAGCAGTTGCAGCGCCCGCAGTCCGCGCACATCTGCTCGGCCTCCAGGCCGCAGGCGCCGCAGCCGCCGGTCTCGTCCAGGTCGGCGTCGTCCAGCGCGATCGTCAGATCGACCAGGGCTTCGCGGTTGAACTTCCGGCGAGGCCTGCACCGGCCGTCGCAGTGGGTCGGGCCGCCGAGCAGGACGGCGTCTTCTCCCTCGTGGCCCTCGCAGGCGTACGCGGACTCGTCGGCGGGCTCGACCCGCACCGTGATCCCGAGGACCGTGAGGGTGCCGACGCCGTCGATGTCGGCGCGCGAGCGGAGGGCGCCGACCTCGTGGATCATCTCGCCGCTGTCCTTGTCGGCGATCGGCTCGCCCTGGGCGCGGGCGATGCCCCAGACGACGTCTCGCAGCTCGCCGACGGTCGCGCAGAGGTAGCTCTGCTCCTCGATGGCGAGGTGCTCGATGGTGACCTCGTACATGGTGCTCCTCATGTGTGCCGGGAGAGGGGCGGGCCGGTCGGCCCGCCCCCGGGGGTGGGTGGGCGTCAGGCGCGGCGGGTGATGCCGTACTCGGCGTCGATGCGCTTCAGGTCCTCGGCGATCCGGCGGGCGGCGGCGTCCAGGGCTTCCTTGGCGCCCGGGTCGTGCTCGTTGAGATAGGTCTGCGCGACGGTCAGGCGGTCCAGGGCCGTCTGCCATTCCTCGTTCTGCGGGTCGGGGTTGGTGCTGATCCGGGTGGCCGAGGCGTCCCTGAGTTGGCGCATGGAGCGGATGCGGTCCTGGTCGTCCTCGTCGCGGAGGAGGAAGCCGCGGGCGCGGGCCTCGCGTTCGGCGACGACCACGCTGTCCGTGTACTCGCCTTCCATGTAGTCGCGGCCGGACTTGGTCAGGTGGGCGAAGGTGCCGCGCTCCTCGGTGAGAGCGGCCGGAGTGACGACCACGAGGAAGCCGACGACCTGCTCGGCGTCGACCACGATCACGTCGCCGTCGGCGAGCTCGTCGCGGTCGGTGGCTTCGCGGGCGGCCTGGGTGGTCTCGAAGTGGTGCACCTGGATCGCGGCCCGCCGACTGTCGGTCTCTTCGACGAGGTTGCCGAAGGCGAGCGCCGCGGAGGCCAGCGGGGAGGTCTCCGCGTAGGAGCTGGGGTTGTCGGTCACTGTCTGGGCCCTTCGGGTGGGTGAGTGGTTACACCTTCATCATTGACCCAAATGCCCTAGGGTTACGCTCCATATCCAAATTTATTTGGGCAGAATTTGAAGGGCGGAGGCCGCCGCAGTGAGAGCGGCCCTCGCCGGTCAGCTCCGCCGGTTCGGGCCCCCGGCCTTCGCCTGGATGCGGGCGATCTCGACCTTCGCTCGCACAATCACTCCGGCGACCGCGACCACGCATCCACCCAGAAGGACCCAGACGAACGCTGTTGTTCCCGCCATGGCGCCACACCTTCCCACCGCGCTATTGAGGGCGGGAGAGTACACGTGAGAGGCCGTCCACGAGCGTCGTGGACGGCCTCTCACATACCCGCCCCATCGAGGGAGCCGGGCGGGGGTCTACAGGTGGCGGACGGTGATCGCGATGACGATCGCGAGGATCATCAGGCTGCCGACGAGCCACTGCCCGGGCGGGACGTCGGAGAACCGGAACGGCTCGGGCTCCTCCGCCTGGGCGGCGTTTGCTCGAGCGCAGCAGCAGCACTGCCCGTGCGGAGTGTGCTGGGTGTGGCTCATCGCCGTTCCCTCCCTCGTTTCAGATCACCATCATGACGGACGCTCCGCCCCTACGGCTACAGATTGCGCTCAGTCTGCGACCGAGCGTCAGGGCTCGTCGCGCTTATCGATGTTCCAGGCGCACGGCTTGGCGGGGTCCTGAACCCACCGGTAGCCCTGCGCCACCTCCTCCGCCGTCCAGACGTTGCCCTGTACACCCAACCCCTCTTCGGGACCGCCCTCCGGTGTTGTTGGCGTTGGCGTTGGCTCCTGACCTGCGGCAACACCGGCCCCCTGGGGGGTCCTCTGGGAGAAGGGCAGAGACGGGATGTTGTCGCGGTGTACGCCGGGCCCATTCCCGGCCGGTGTGCGCACCCCCGGGCGGGGGGTGATGCCGGCCTCCTGCAGCACCTCTTTCAGGGCCCGGGTGTGGGGGAGCTGGAGGTGCTGAGCGAGGGCCGTGTTCAGCACCCCGCTGCCCCCTCGGTAGAGGTGGTGGAGGGCCCGGACTAGGTCCTCGCGGGAGGGGGCCGCCGGGGCCTCTTCTTCCCCCTCTTCCGGCTCCTCTTCCGGCCCCTCTTCCGGGTCCTCGGCGGGGGCCTCGGAGTCGTCCTCTTCGGGGTCGGCGGGGGGCACCTCCGCGGGGGTCTCCCGGCGGCCGAGAAGGCGGGCCAGCAGACTCTTCTGGGGAGCCTCGGGGGCGGCCTCCTTCGCTACCTCGGGGATCTCCTCTGGGCCTTCTTCCTTCTCCTCCGCGGCGGCGGCCTTCTTCTTGCTGCCGCCCTTCTCCGAGCCGCCCTCCTCCGTCGTCTTCTTCTTGTCGTCGTTCTTCTTCGCGGGCTTGCTTACGGGAATCTCGATGTGACCGGCTGCGGCCAGGGCCGCGGTGACGATCAGCGCGAGGACCACGACGAGCCAGGCGTACCGGTACTGCTGCGACAGCTTCACGGCGGCGTAGATGAGGGCCGCGACGCCAGCGAACCGGGCCCCGAGGCTGCCTCGCTTGCCGTACTTCCCGGACAGCCATCCGGCGAGGAGGACCAGGAGCACCCAGATTCCCCGGCCGTACCAGGCGGTCATCTGGACGAGGTCGCGCAGGAACCGGGCGATGCCTCGGAGAAGCGGCGGGCCAGCGGTCTTCCCGGCCTCCACGGCGAGGGGGCCCAGCTCACGGAGCGGGCGCGGGTCGACGTACGGGCGGAGGTCCGGGACGGTCATGTAGCCACGGGGCGCTGGCGCCTCCTCTTCGTCCCGCTCGTCCGCGTCGTCCTCGTCCGGGGCGTCCGGGGCGTCGGGCTGGTCGGGGGCATCCGGCTGGTCGATGACTGGCTCGGGCGCCCGGCGGGGGCCGATGGCGACCGGGGCCGGGACCAGGACAGGCCACTCCCCCGGCCCCGAAGCCTCGTCGGGCTCGGGGTCGGGCACGGCGTGCAGGTGGGCGGCCATCAGGCGAAGCTCTGCATGACCGTGTCGATCTTCTCGGCGAGGAGGGAGAACCCTCCGCCCGCGCCGGACGCGACGTACCAGTAGACGATGCCTCTCACGGCCACCTGCCGGGTCGACAGCTTCTTGTAGAGGATCACGCCGGTGAGGAACAGGGCGATGCCCGCCATGGTGGTGCCGGGGACGACGTCACCGAACAGGCCGAGCCCGTCGTTGACGAGGCTGGATACGAGGTCGAAGGGCGTTCCAGCGGCCTTGTACGAGGCACCGGCGACCATGGCCAGGAAGAGGGTCCACCACCAGCCAAGCGGCTTGACCTTGCCGCCGGTGGCCGTGCCGAAGAAGAGGATGCCGGTCAGGCCGAGGGCGAGGCCGGCGGCGCCGAAGGCGGGAATCAGGCTGGTGCTCATGCTTCTTCCGTTCAGAGTGAGGAGTGGTCAGGCGGCCGGATTGCCGTACAGCAGCACGCCGACGATCATCGAGACGAGCGGGATGCGGGCGGCCAGCGCGAAGGGCGGGAACCAGTTCCGGGTGCGGTAGTCGATGGCCCAGATCCCGGCCGCGACGCCGTACCAGATGCACACGTAGAAGTCGGTCCACGAGCCGTAGGTGTCGACCAGGTGGGCGACCTCGGCGGTGAAGAACTGCGGGACGCCGATCCAGAAGCCCGCGCCGAGCGCGGCCCCGTTGTAGAGCAGGTGCCGGGTCTTCTTCGGCATCCCCGTCCACGCTTCGATCCCGGACTTCTTTCGCTCGTCCGAGGTCTTGCCGTACACCGGCCGGGAGTACGTCTTCTTGCCGTTGCCGCGCATGGACCAGCGGTGGCGGATGGAGGCCGGGACCTTGTCAACGGGCTTCCCGTCCTCGTCGCTCTCTCCCCCGTCGCCTTCCTTGCCGTCCGTGTCGGTGACGTCGGTCAGTTCGTCGTAGTCGTCCGGGACGTCGAGCTGCGTCTCGCAGTCGGCGCACCAGTAGGCGACGAGTTGGCCGGTGACCTTGTTGCGGACCTCGTGCGGGGCCGGGTGCTCGCACTGCGACGCGGGGACGTGGCGAGGGGTGCTGTCGACCCGCTGCGCGTTGTCCCTGGGCCTGTTCTCCTGGCCGTCGGGGGCAAGCTCCGTGTCGCAGTCCGGGCAGTGGTAGGGGATCGGCTCGGCCTGCCCCTCCATCCGGAAGGTGCGCGGGTTCGGGTGCGTGCACGCGGCGGCGATGACGGGCTTGGGGTCCCACCAGTTCGGGGCGCGGTCGCCGATGCCGAGGGTCTTGGGCTGCTCGGGGATCACGGCGGCCGGGGCGGGCTCGGGGGCCTTCTCCGGCTCCTGCGGCTCCTCGGCGTCGGCCTGGTCGTCGGACTTGGGGCGGCGGAAGGCGAACACGTCGCGGACACGGAACGAGGCCTCGACCGGGGCCTCGTCCTCGGGCTGGTCGTCGGTCTGGGTGCGGTCCACGGCGGTCACTTCCTTCGGTACGGCTTGAAGAGAGCGGCGGCGCGCTGGCCGGGGTGCTCCCCTGCCGCGCGGCGGCGGCGGGCGATGGAGCGGAGGACGGCCACGGTGTGGTCGGCGGGGACGATGCGGATGCCGTCGAGCACCAGCTGGTCGCCGTCGAGCGGGGCGCCTTCCATCGAGACGATCGGGATGACGGGGCAGCCGAGGGCCTGCGAGACCGCGCGGGCCTCGTGGCGGATGCCGTTGAGCCGGCTGGTGACGTCGCGGTTGCCGTGGAGGAGGCGACCGCCGACGATCCGCAGCCGGTAACGGGAGGACCAGAGCTTGCTGTCGAGGACGAACACGACGCCGCCGGGGCTGATCAGGAGGTGGTCTACGTTCGCGCGGCCGGTGAGGAGCGCGCGGTCGTGGAGGACGGTCCAGCCCTGGCGGGCGAGGGCCTTGAGGCGGGCGGCGGTGGCCTTCTCCCCCGCTGCCCCTGCGGCCCACTGCTGCGCCTGGCGACCGCGTGCGGTCTGGATGCCGACAAGGTCGGCGAGGCGGACCAGTGGACTGCGGAGGCGGCGGGCCTGAGCGACGGCCGAGGAGCCCGCGCCGGGCCGCTGCCGGTCCTGGAGGTACCAGGCGACGGCAGCGGCCACGACGAGGACGAGCACGATGGTCACGAGACTTTCCGGGTCTTTCGGGTCGGGTCGACGCGCTGCGCGCTGCGGCGCACGGTGTCGGCGAGGTTCGGCTTGTCGGGGTGGCCGGCCGCGAGGACCGCCGCGACGAGGGCCGCGTCGGTGACCTCCACGTCCTTGCCGATCTCCTGACGGCAGATCGCGGCGATCGCCGGGCGGGTGATTTCCGCGACCGGCGGGACCGCGGTCTGCTGCTCGTCGTCCCGGTCGTCGCGCTCGTCCGCCGGAGGGACCGGAGGGACTGAACTGCCGGAGTCAGTAGGAGGGATGACGGGGGCGGAGGCCGGGGGGACGACCGGGGGAACCGGCGGAGCGGCCGGGGCCGGGGCGGCCTGCGGGGCGGGGACCGGCTGCGGCGCCGGGGCGGGGGCAGGCTCCGCGACGGGCTCGGTGGCGGCCTCGGGGAGGCTGCGCCGGGTCTCGGCGTGGGTCAGCATCGCGTCCGCCGCCTGGAACTCGGTGCCGCCGACGGCCCGCTGGTACGCGGCCCGCCGGTTGAGCCGACGGACCCGGCCGGCGAGGAGCGCCCGCCCGGCCAGCTTCTGCTCCTGCTCGTTCACCCAGTGCGCGACGCCCGCGTCGAGCGGGACGGCGTACTCACGCAGCAGCAGCCAGGACGCGCCCTTGGCGACCAGGTCGATGCAGGCGCCGAAGCCGCCCGCCCACGGCTGGCTGAGAGTGTGGCCGTACGCGGCGACGGCGCACATGCTGAGCACCAGGAAGAACCATCCGGCGATCTTCGCCGGGCGTGCCCGCTCGGGCGCGGTCCGGTTCAGCCACTCGATGGCCACGCAGTAGAGCCACGAGATCGCGAACACGGATCCTGCGGCGTAGGCGATGACGGAGGGGACGAGCGGGTCGAGGAGGCCGCCGATGCTGGCGGTGCCCGAGACCACGGCCATGCCCATGAAGCCGACCGCGATCCCGGTGACGCCGCGCAGGATCAGCTCGTCCCACTCGCGCGGCGGGACCGGCTTCCAGCCGTCGTAGCCGACTCGGCGGGTAGAGGGGACGCCGTCGATGACGGTGGTCTCCTCCCGGTACAGCCGCACCTTCCGGTACTTCACGCCTTCGACGCGTGGCTGCTGCTGGGTGGCCTGGTCCATCGGTCTTACCTCTCTGTCGACACGGGGATGGCCGACCCGCCCCGGAGGAAGGGGGGCGGGCCGGCCGGTGTGCCGCCGTCAGCGCCTTTCGCGCTCGCGGCGGCGGTCCTCGTCCTCCCACGCCTGGCCCTTGCGGGCGGCGTCGCGGACGTCGATCGCTCGCGCGATCCGGGACTTGGTCTGCCGCCTCGCGGCCTTCTTGTCGGCGGCGGACTGCCGGGCCTCCGCCGCCGTGGCCGAGGCGGACGGGCGGCCCCCGTACGTGGTGGCGGCGAGCTTGCGGTCGTTACCGCCGCCGAGCCAGCTCAGACCCTTCATCGCTGGCCCCTCGCCTTCTCCTTGGCGACCTGCTCCGAGCGGTCAGCAGCAGCGCGGCGCTGGAGCTCGGCGGCGGACGCGGTCTTGTCCTGGTCGACGGGGGTTGTGTCGCTCATCAGCGCACCCCCGGGATGGCGAGGAGGCCGACGACGAGCGCGAGACCGGCGTCCGACCAGCCCTTGCACTTCGAGCAGACGAACTGTCGGCCGTCGGCGCGCATGGTGCGCCCGCAGCACTTCGGGGCCTTCGCCATCAGGCACCCGCCTTCGAGGTCGGCTGCGTGGGGACGGACGGCCGCTTGTCCGGCGTGGGCTCGGTACGCGGGCCGGGGATGCCCTTGATCCGCGGGATGGCGGGGTCATTGGGCCCGTCCGGCCAGTCGTGGCCGGCCGTGGGAAGAGCCGCGCGGAGCAGCAGGGCGTACTCGCCGCGCGTGACGCCCTTGCGCAGCTCCGGGAGGAGAGCCACCACGGCCTTGGACAGGGCCTGTCCCTCGCCGTTCTGGCGGCGGTCGACCAGCCAGTACGCCTCGGCGCCGACGCAGACCAGGAGGTTGGCGTTCTCCAGGACGTCGGTCGGGTTCGTCGCGGTGAAGTGCTCGGCGACGGCGAGCAGCACGAGATGCGCCGCCTCTTCCACGTCGGGCGCATTCAGATCAGTAGAGTTGGGCACGTCAGCTCCTGTGTAGCCGCAGGTGTCTGGCTGGCCCCGGTCGGTGTTGTGAGATGCCCGACCGGGGCCGTAATGCATCAGGAGGCGGTTCCGATCACCCCTGTGCGGGGTACCCTACACAACATTGCGCGTGGAGGGTACCCCGCACGGGCGTGTCTCCGGGGCCGTCCGGGTTCCGAAGGGGTGAACGTGGGCGAGGAAGACCCTCAGCTAGACGAGGAGGTGAAGCGGGTGCTCGACTCCATCGACACACTCGGCTCTACGGACGTGCCGGCCGCAGAGCGGGCCAAACGTCTCAGCCAGCTGCTCGATGAATGGCCAGATGCCCACAGCCGTGTGCGGGCCGCACGTCAGGCCGCGATGAAGGAGATGCAGGACGACGGCATGTCCCTACGCGCGATCTCTGCCGAGACCGGGATCAGCTTCGGCCGGGTCCGGGAGATCATCGCGGGCGTCACGAAGCGCCCGAAGGGCGAAGGTGACCAGCAGCCGACGACGTGACCTCATGGCGACGGCCCCCTGTCCGCAGCGTGCGGGAGGGGGCCGTCGTCGTGTCCGGACACCGTGTCCGGACGGTGTCCGGGCTGATCAGGGGCGTGTCCGGTGTCCGGCGGCGACGGCTGCGGCGAGGCCGATCCAGCCCTTGTGCCACGCTTGGTCGAGCAGGGCCCCGGCGCGCGGGTCGGCGGTGAGCCATCCGCCCTTGCCCGCCTTGTGGGCGGCGCGGACGAGGAGCGGCGCGTCGTCGGTGTCGTCGGCCCAGCGCCCGGCGCACCGGTCGGCCATGTAGTGCGTGACGGCGGACAGGGCGAGGCCGGCCGCTGCGCGCCGCCAGGAGAGGCCGAGGCCGAGGTACCGATCGGCCGCGTACAGGGCGACCGCCTGGGTGGCCGTGTAGGAGGTGACGTTCTCTCCGGTTTGTGAGGGCGTCGCGCACTGTCGCTTCACCCGCAGGTGGGGTGCCGTCGCCCGCGCGGCCCAGGTCCACCGCAGCTTCGTCCACCGCCACAGCGATCTCCACGCGGCCGTTCTCGCCCGCGCGGGCGAACCCCCGCCCGGGACGGCATCCGGGACGCAGGCCAGCCGCCGGTCGCTGCTGGCCGACGTCGCGAACCTCACGGCCCGCAACGGCCGGCTGACCGCACACATCACCCGGCTCGAACGACGCCTCTCCGAGGTCCTCGGGCAAGCCGCCTGGGAAGCCTCCGGCCTCGGCGCCCCGGCCGAGGTCGACACCCTCACCCGACGGGTCAGCGAGCTGGAACAGCAGATCCTCGACCTGCGGGCCGAGCTCGATGAACGCGACGACGACCTCGCCGCCGCACGCGCAGCGAACCGGGAGCTCATGGCCCAGCTCAATGCAGCAGACCGGCCCCCACCGCGGGAGACACCGTGAAGCTCCCTGGGGCTCGGTTGCAACGCGGTTCTGAAACTCCCGCGCGAACGCCCGCCCTCACCCGACAGACTGGATTCCGTGAACACCTTGTCCACTAAGACCCTCGCGCGAATGATCAAGATCGCGAAGGGCCTCTCGACGTCAGACATCCGCGATCTCCTCATGGAGGCCGACCTCTGGTTCGACGGCGCCGAGCCCCCGAACAGGCAGGAGATTCTGCGCCACGCCTTCCTGGCGGCACGCGAAGCAGCGATGGTCAACGATGTCGCTGAAGCGCATGAAGCTCTGCTCGACTTTGTCCGCTGCCTCGTGGAGTCCCATGACCTCTACGACGAGCAGGTATTTCTGATCCCGGACCTTCAAGAGTCGCTCCGCGCGGATGGATACGAGCTCGTCCTTGAAGTCGTTCATGGCTTGGGCAGGGGAGGCTGGCACTACTCGGCACGGCTCCTCCCCTCCGACCCCAGTCAGATTCCGTTGCATGAGGACATGACGGCGCTTGAACACGAACTCTCGGCCCGTGGCTACACCGTTGCTTTGGGGCACTACCAGCTCGCCTTGAAGCACTTCACTGAACAAGATCACCCATCGTCCAACAGCCAGGTCCGGACTGCCCTGGAGAGCTTGATCGTCAGTCTGGCCACGGACCACACCGACTACATCGACTCCGGGCGGGCCAACCAAGGCGGTCTCGCGATCAGGTCCCTCTACGACCCTGCCCGACAGCCGCCAGCGGTCCTTGGCCAGCCCCTGCCTGGCAAGGACGGCGGCACCCTGATCCAAGGCATCTGGGACATCTCGCACCTAAACGGATCGCACCCAGGGCTGTCCGACGCGCAGGAAGCAAGGATCCGCATGCAGCTGGTGACAGCTGCGGCTCAGTTCCTCCTGAAGCACTTCCCAGCCCTGCCTTAGGACCCTCGCCGAAGCCGAAGGGTGGTGGGGGGGGGGGGGCCGGGGGGGGGGCCAAAACACCCACAAACAAACCCGCGAAAACACCACCCAAAACAAAA